>JBJTOV010000205.1:0-7706 GCA_046074745.1 Planctomycetota bacterium
CCGCGGGCGACTCGCCGTCGAGCAGCCGCTTCGCAAGCTGCGCCGTCAGCGCGCCGACATCGCGGTAGTCGCGCGTCACCATCAGCGTGGCGCCATGCCGCACGCCGATCGGAGCGAACGCGAACACGGGGATTCCCGCGCGGTCCGCGGCGCGCACGATCGAGCGGAACCCGACGCTCGTCAGGTTGTCCGAGATCTGGATCACCGCATCCACGCCCTTGGTCGCCAGCGCATCGGCGGCCTCGGGCAGTTCGGTCGCCTTGTCGGCGGGCACGGAAACGAGCTCGATCCCGGCCGCAGCCAGCCTCCCGCGCCACTCGCGCTCGAAGTACACGCTGTTCGTCTCGCTCGGGCTGTAGATCGTTCCCACGCGACGCATGGAGGGAAGCGCGGCCCGCGCGACCTCGATCATCCGGTCCCAGTCGCTGCCGACCTCGGCGCCCGTGATGTTGGGCAGGTGGTCGGTCGCGGAAGCGCCCGCACCCGCCGCCACGCCCGACGAGGACAGCGAGAACAGGATGGTGCGGTCCTTCATCCGCCGCATCGCCGCCTGCAGTGCGGGCGTCGTGAAGGTCACCACGAGATCGGGGCGCTCCTCGGCGATCGCCGCGGCCATCGTGTTGAGCGTGCCCGAGTCGAACTGCGCATCGCGGAGCGAGAGCGTGCAGTTGCGACCGTCCTCGAAGCCGAGGCGCTTCCATTCCGCGAGGAAACCCGCGTAGCAGTCCTCGAAGTTGGGCGTGCGGTTGAAGGTGAGCAGGGCGATCGTCGGCAGCGGGCGCTTGTCGCCGGAAGCGGCGCCCGGTGCCTGTGCGCTTCGTGCCGCAGCCTGCCGTGCGCGCAGCGCCGCAAGCGCCTCGAGCGCCGCGGGGGGCGCCATCGGAAGCTCGACTTCGCGGATCACAGGTGCGAGGCCAGAGAACCACACTTCGCTCGCCTTCTCCACGAAACCAGCAGGCGCCTTCCACCGCGCTGGCCATGCATGCATGCAAAGCGTCGTTCGCGCCGGCGTGAAGTTGTCGATCGGCAAGGTGCGCGGGTCGACTCCGCCGAGCGCAAGCTCCGCGAAGATGCCCGTCGTGTGCCCACAGGCCATCCAGTCGGCGCCCATGCAGAGCGCCGCGCCGTCCTTCGCGACCTCGGGGAAGCTGCTGATCACAGGCACGCCATGCGTGGTCGCGCGCTGGATCAGCGTGGTGGCCGCGGAGTTCACCACGGTGTCGGGCAGCAGCCAGTACGCATCGACGCCTCGCGAAATCACGACCTCGGCTGCATTCACGATCTCCGTCACCGTGCCGCCGTTCGCCTCGACCATCTCGAGCCCGATCGCCGCCGCTGCGGCGCGCGCAGCCTTCATGCTCGCTTCCGAGTTCGGCTCGGCGGGGTTGTAGGCGACGCCGATCCGCTTCGCCGACGGATCAAGCGACTTCAGCGTCTCGAACAGCGCGGCGATCGGCTGCGCCGTGCCAAAGCCGCTCAGAAACGCGGGCCGTCCCGCACCCTCCGCGAACGCCCCGAGCGGAACATTGATCGCGGGCGGCGACGCCACGAGGCCCATCACCTGCGCCGCCCCGGCCTTGTTCGCGCGCAGGTAGGCCTGCGTGGCCGCCGTTCCAAGCGTCACGATGCAGTCGTAGGGCTCGGGCGACGACGCGACCTGTGCGCACACCTGCGCCAGCGTCGCCTGGTCGCCCTCGGCATTGAAGAGGTCGTACACCGCGCCTGCATCGCGCGAGTAGCCCGCGGCCTCGAGGTGCTTCATCGCGCCCTCGCCGCCGATCTCGAACGCTGCGATGCTTGCGTATCTGATGAATGCGATGCGCTTGCGCGGGTCGAGAGCGCCTGCCGCCGCGGGCTGCGCGCCCCCGGCCGCCGCCGATCCGCCCGCGTTCCGCGAACCCGAGCGATCCGACAGCACGAGCACCGCCGACGCCGCGGCGATCAGCGCAAGTCCGAGCAGCAACCGACGAACGCGAGAGAGCACCCGATGAGCGTACCGCAAGCCATGTCGCCCGTGTCGGGGCGCATCATGGGGCGTCCCGTCGGAAGAATGAAATCGCCGCAGCAGTCGACGGCATCCATCGCGTCGGCTTGGCGGGGAAAGCCCCCGAGAAGGCACAGGCGCATCTGCCGCAATCACTCGCCGTCGTGCGCGTCGGCCGCATCGTCGTCACCTCGCGACACGACTCCATCGGGGTCGCACTCGCGCAGCGTGTAGACGCAGAGGCCGAGGAACGATCGGACGGTGCGCATCAGGTTCGGCTGGTGCAGTCCGCCCGCACAGCACACGACATGCGAGACCACCAGGTCGCCGTCGGCGTCGATCAGGTACTTGGCCCACAGTTTTTCCGAGCACTGCCGCGCGTACGACTCGCGGGTCTCGTGGTCGAGCTCGCGCCGAAGCTTGAAGTAGCAGCGGAGCTCGAGGCGGTGCCCGCCGAAATCGGTCAGGAAGAGCGCAAAGCCAGAGTCGGGGTCGCGGACGCAGACATAGTCGTCGTGCTCGGCCTCGGGCGCATAGCCCGCATCGAGCAGCAGGGGCAGCAGCGCCCGAGCCTTGGTGTCGGCTTCGGGGAGCAGCGTTCCGGCGATGCGGCTTCGAGATTCTTCGGCGCTCATGGTGGAAACCTGCGGAAGGTTAGCGGCAATGGCGCCGTGCTGGATGACTGCGGTGCGGTTCATCGTTTCGTTGCTCATGGTGCTGGTCCTCTGGTCGGTCACGGCCTTCGTGTCGCTTTCCCCGCCGCTGCGTGCGCGTTGGCGCCGCTGGCGGGCTCGAGAGGTGCTGTCGCGCCCTCGTGAAGAGTTCCTTGGAGCGCCCAGTGCAGCGGCAGGGAGCCGTGCACCGTGCAATGACATGCCCACGCGCGGATTGAGGCCTTTGGGCGTGTTGAAATGTCGTAATTCAAGTGTCGGCGCGGTCGCGTGCCTTGCAGCGGGCGCGAAGCTCGCTCGGGAGGGCGGGTTCTGCGAAGCGCGGCGCTGGGGCTAGACATTCACCGTCGGCTTGCTATAATGGCGCCCTCGAGCGAGAGCGCGTGTGGCGTGCGTCTCTGGTTTCGAAGCGGTTTGAACAGACTGGGAGTTGAAAAGTGCAGAGCGCCTTGCGCTGTGTGGTTCTTTGGTTGGGTTGCCCGCGAGGTGCGCCTGATCGAGATTCGCGCAGACAGGGGGCGCGGGGTCCTGTGTGTGGGGGCTGAGTACGGGGGCGTATATATGGGGGCCTGCATATGGGGGCTGAACATACGAGCCCGTTCTATGGGGGGCCTTCTATGGGGCCCGAAGTGTGGGATCCCTCGTTGTCAGCAGGTCGAAATCTTGGGCGTCCCGTCGGAAATCCACGGGAAGTGGCGTCCGCGACCTGCGCCGTGGGGCCCTACGCAGGTCGCGCCGATGGGATGGCGCGCGCCGAGCACCGGTGCGTTTGGGATGAGTCAACAGAAAGGAGACATGCCATTTGACGAATTCGAGTCCAGTCCTTGCAGATTCAGAGAGTCGACTGAGGGTCCGATGTGGCGGCGGTGGGTGGGTGTCCAAGTGCCTCCCGAGATTCGCCCGCGAACGGTGGTCGTGGCGCGTCCGTCGTGGCGGGCAGGCCGTGAATCGATCGGACCGAGACAGAGTTGGAATCAGAGGTTGGGCGAGAGCCAGCGTGCGGTTGAGGTGTGGATCCGCAGATTGCCGTGGACACCGCGGCGTCAGTCGCCGCATTCACCGTGTAGGCGATGTGTGCGCCTGAGTTCATCCGGCGCTTCATGCGGTCAGGGAAGTTCATGCCGAGGTTCTTGCGAGGTGCTCGTTGTCGGCGTGACTGACCGCGAACTGGCTGCGCGTGAGCTCCCGTGTTTCAGGTTTGCAGTCCGCAGGGTGTTTGGTTGTTGATGGCGTGATTTGAGTGTGTGTCACTGCGAGAGGTTTGGTTGCAAGGACAGGACCGTGCGCGGGCGTTCCGCGACGGAAGGGATTCCCAGCGGCTCTCCGCGTTCCGCGGAGCCGTGCCTCGAAGGAGCGTTCGAATGGAGAAGAAGCGCAAGTTCGTGAATGTGAACCGAACCGATGGCGTTGTGGTCAGCCGCGTCGGGGTTGGCCGCGTGGGGGTTGTCCGCGTCGGGGTCGGAGACGAGGCGACGGCCGGTGCCGCCGGCCACGCTCTGGTGCAGCGCGTGATTGCGCTGCACGCGGCAAATCGCAGCGATGCCGCCACTCTGCAGTCGGTCGCGGCTCACCGGGTGATCTACGACGGCGACATCGCGAAGGTCTGCGCCGTGGTCGACATGGTGTTCCTCAAGGGCGTCGACCCCGATGTCCTCGAGGAGGTCCATTCGACGGTCAAGGCGAAGATCATTCGCAACCCCGCTTGCCTCGCCAGGTTCAGCGGACGCGTCTCATTGCTGGCTTACCTTCGCAGTTCGGTGGTTCGCGCGTATCGGAGCCACCTCCGCAAGGAGCGTCGTGGCAAGCGCGCCAGCCGGAACGGCGAATTCGTCGACCTCTACAGCCCCTCGGGCGAGCATGCGAAGCAGCTCAGCGCGCGCGATCTCGGCTACCGCACCGAGGTTGCCAGCCTGATCGCCGAAGACCTGCACGAGAAGTGCTTCACGCGAAGGGATCCGACGAGGGCGGGTCGTCCTGTCGGCCTTCGCGGCGCGATCAACGACCATGGTCTCGTCGACGGGCTGCGCGCGTACGCCGATGTCGTGATCGCGTGTTCCAAGTCGGAGAGCCCCCGCGTGACCGATGGGTCGTTCCGCGGCGTGGCAGAGCTCGCCAGCATGGCTGGCCGCAGCACGGACAAGCGCCGCGATATCGCATACGACGGACACGAGGTGCTTTCGGGCCTGTGCGATGCGTGCCTCGCCGAGATCGAGGCCATGGGATCCGCCATCAAGTCGGCTACGCGCGAGGAGCTGCGTCGCATTCGCGCCGACCTGTACGAGGTGGGGCGCCGCATCAACGGGCTCTTGTCCCAGCTCGGTTGATCGGTGGTCGGGTCGGCTGTGGGTGGCCGTGCTCCGTGAACGCTCTGGGCGTGACGCGATGAACCAGGAGGCCCTGCATCGCAACCCTCCGAAGACTGATGCGTGAGCGGCGCGTCGAGCGGCCCGATCGAAACAAGCAGTTTTAGGGATGGAGGCGAGTCCAAGGCCTTCTCTACGGCCTTCTCTGAGGCCTTCGGTGCCGTCTCATCCCAGTTCTCATCGGACGCGTCGCCCGAGATCGGCGTCGAGATCAACTCTGGATTGAAGGGTCTGCGGGGGCCTCCACGAGCCCGAAGCGCCGATGGCAGATCGCGCGTCCCCCTTGCCTACCGGGATGGCCATCGTTGCGTGAAAGCCGTTGGGGCCACGGCATGCGTGTCGTTACGCTGCGCGCGTGGCTCGCAAAGGTCCTTGTCCCACAGCCATAGATGGTGTCGATGCGCACATGCGTGCGCTGGCAGCGGCGCCCGCGTCGGGCGGTGTTTCGCTTCGTCGTGCCCGCGGTGCGCACTACACGCCTGCGCCGCTTGTGGAGCATCTCGTCGCCGAGGCGCTTCGTGGTTGGCATCCTCGCGGCGGACAGCTTGGTTGCGACGCATGGCGGTTGATCGATCCGGCGTGTGGCTCGGGCAACTTCCTGGTTGCCGGCGCGGGCATGGCCTCATCGCACACAGGAGAGTCGATCGAGTCGGTGCTCGAGCACCGCGTGTTTGGTGTCGACATCGACGAGCATGCCGTGCGCATGGCCCGTGCGGCGCTGTGCGGGCTGATCCCGCGTTCGACCGATGGAGAAAGGCGCGCGCGGATCGGTGCGGCGATCGAATCGCATGTGGTCGTCGCGGATGCGCTCGATCCTGCCCTCGACCACTCCCTGTTCATGCAGCCGTTCGACCTCGTTCTCGGGAATCCGCCGTTCCTGAACCAGTTGCAGCGGGGGACTGCTGCATCGCGTCGGCAGGCCGCGGACATCGCCGCCCGTACCGGCGGGGCCGTACGGCGATACGCAGACATTGCGGCGGCGTTTTTCGTGCTTGGCACCCAGCGGCTTGCACCTGGAGGTCGGCTCGCGTTCGTGATGCCGCTGTCGTTCCTCTCTGCGGCCGACTCGAAGGGGGCGCGCGACGCGGTGCTCGAGACCTGCACCTTGAGTGCGGTCTGGGCGTGCGATGTCTCGGTGTTCGACGACGCCGATGTGCGGGCATGCGGTCTGGTGCTTGAGCGCGGTGGCTCAGCCCCGCATGTGCGTCGCGCCTTCGGCGTGGATTTCGCGATACGCCCCGATGTGTCTTCGCCGCCGCGCCGAGGCGATCCATCATGGGCGCCGCTCATCGCCGATTGTTTCGGCGCACCGGAGATGTCGACTCCTCGCGGAGCGCCCATCGGGACGATCGCCGAGGCCACGGCTGACTTCCGCGACCAGTTCTACGGCCTGCGCGGCGCGATAGGCTCCGAGGGCGAGGCGAGGCTGATGACGACGCGGCATGTCGACCTCGCGCGGTCGAACTGGAACGATGCTCCGGTCCGGGTCCTCGGCGAACGCTACCTGCGGCCGAAGGTCACGCTCGCGGCGCTGGCTCATGATCCGCAGATGCAGCGCTGGGCTGCGGCTCGCCGTGTGCCCAAGGTCCTCGTGTCGACCCAGACGCGCGTGATGGAGGCGTGGGTGGATGAGACGGGCGACACGCTGCCGCTCGTGCCGCTCCTCACCGTTGTGCCGAAGTCGGGCCATTCGCTCTGGGAGGTCGCCGCCGCGGTCGCGTCGCCCGTGGTGGCTGCGCGCGCCCTGCAGCTCTACACAGGCAGCGCGCTCGATGCCCGTGCCATCAAGCTCTCGGCGCGCCAGCTCATGGCCATGCCCCTCCCCATCGATGGCGACGAGTGGCGCGCGAGCGCTGCGCATTTCGAGTCGGCATCGCGCGCATCGGGTGATGCGGAGCGCGTGCGCGAGCTCGAGGCATTCGCCGAGCGGTCATGCCGCGCCCATGCGCTCTCGCGCGAAGACGAGCGGTCCGTGCTCGCGTTCTGGCGCGAGCGTGCTCGGCTCGGTTGACAAGCCGGCGGCGGGTGGGTTCCGAAATCGGCGAAGAGGAAAAACAGCGCCGCCCGCACGAGGCGGGTGGCGCGATTCGGTTGTCTGGCTGAAGGATCAGGCCGCCGCGGCGGTCGCCGTCGCGTTCTTCTTCGCCATCTCGCAGAGGGCGTCGAAGGTCTTCGGATCCTCGATCGCGATCAGCTGCAGCATCTTGCGGTTGAGCAGGCAGCCCGAGCGCTGGAGGCCGTTGATGAACAGCGAGTAGCGGATGCCACGCATGCGGCACGCGGCCGTGATGCGGGTGATCCAGAGAGCGCGGAAATCACGCTTGCGCGCGCGGCGGTCACGCCATGCGTAGCGCTTGGCGCGCATGATCGCGACCTTCGCCTGCTGCTTGTGGCGGGACTTGGTGCCGAAATAGCCTCGAGCTTCACGAAGAAGCTTGCGGCGGGCCTGCGTGCGTGCTGCACCCTTTTGTGCGCGTGGCATGTCTCTGTCCTCTTGTCTGCGGTCGACGGGGGTCTTTCGGCTTCGGCGCGTGCCTCTGCGTCAGGCTCTTCGGACCCGGCGGCCTGGTTGGTGGATTCGATTACGCGTTGACCGCGACCTCGCGCTGCGCCTCGCGCAGCTCCGACTGCTCCTGCGAGAGGAGCGGACGGAACAGGAGCTTGCTGAGCGCACGGATGTCACCCGAG
>JBJTOV010000206.1:0-9455 GCA_046074745.1 Planctomycetota bacterium
CGCCGCGGTTCACGGGGCCCGGGTGCAGGATGGGGGCACCAGCGCGAAGACGCCGCCTCCGCGCTTCGGTCAGGCCGTAGGCGGCGCGGTAGTCGGGCGCGATGCCCCCTCCCGCCGCACGCTCCATTTGGATGCGAAGCATCATGATAGCGTCAACTTCGCCAATGATGCCGTCAAGATCGTGTGTGATCGTGATCTTTCCGTTTCCTGTGGCAAGTTGATCGAATCCTTGGGGCAGGAGAGCGGGCGGCCCGACCACCACGGCCTCCGCGCCGAGCGCGACCAACGCGTGGGCCGAAGATCGCGCCACCCGGCTGTTGGCGATGTCGCCCACGATCGCGACCCGCTTGCCGCGCAGTTCGCCAAGCCGCAGCTCGAGCGCCAGCATGTCGAGCAGCGCCTGCGTGGGATGCTCGTGGCGACCGTCGCCCGCGTTGATCACGGGGCACTCGACCGCGCGCGCCACCAGCCCCGCCCCACCCGAGATCGAGGTGCGGACCACGACCGCGTCGACCCCCATCGCCTCGATGTTTCGGGCGGTGTCGACCAGCGTCTCGCCCTTCGACGCGCTCGAGCCGCTCGCGCCGAGGTTCACGACTTCGGCGCCCAGGCGCTTCGCGGCGATCTCGAAGCTGACCCGCGTGCGCGTCGAATCCTCGAAGAACACATTCGCCACGATCCTGCCCGCAAGGCGCGGCTCGCAGGGCGCGTCGCCCACGGCCTGCGGAAGCAGCGTGCGGGAAAGGTCGAGCAGCCTCCGCAGCTCGGCGGCGGAAAGACCCTCGATCGCCAGGAAATCACGCTCAGGAGCGGACAGCGGGGTGCCGTTGGTTCGCTGGATCAGGCGCACGGCGCGGAGGATAGCGCATGGGCCGCGCCCACCGCGCCAGCCTCTCACGGCGCGGGAACCGTGGCCAACCCGCTGTCGGCCACGATCTGGAACGGGATCGACGAGGTCGCGGTGGCGCCCGTGCCCTCGTCGCGCACGGTCACCTTGAGCAGGTACCCGCCGACCGACAGGCTCTCGGACAGCGGCACGATCTCGCCGACGAAGAAGTCGCTGCGGCGCACATCGCTTGCATCGACCACGGCGGTCCACTCGGGGGAGCGGTTCCAGACCTCGGTTCCGTCGGACTGCGCCTCGATTGCGATTCGGGTGGCGAGCCGCGTGGTAAACCGGCCCTGCTCGAGGGCGCTGGTGAAGCCCTCGAGCTCGGTGTAGGCGATGAAACGCGTGTTCCGACGCGCGGGGAAGCGCTTCATGGCGATCGCGTCGAAGCGGCCGAAGCCCTCGACGCGCGTGCACAGCTCGACCTTGGGAATGGCCAGGCGCGGGCCGCCCGAAAGCGCCGCAGCGAGCTGCTCGACCGTGGCGCGGTCGACCTCTCCGCGGCCATCGCGCAGCGCCTTGCCGAGCGCCGCGAAGGCCGCGCGCGCCTTGGTCACGCGCTCGCGCTCGGCGGGAAGCAGGTCGGCGCCGAAATCCTTGGGCAGTTCGATCGAGGGGTCGGTGATGGCGAGCGCCGCATATCCAAGCCACGGCCCGAGCGGGGTCACGCTTTCGCCGCTCTCGCGGACCAAGCTGTCGGCCAGCAGGCGCGCGAGCGACTTCGAGTCGGTGGGCACCGCGGGCGGCAGCTCGAGCGGCGCGTTCGCCTGTGTGGAGCTCGGCGCTGCGGCGGGGGCCGATGAGGATTGCAGAGTGGAGGACTGCTCGGCGGAGGGGGCGGTTGTGGCGGGCGGCTCGGTTGGCTGAGCCACGGGCAAGGCCGCCGACGCGGCGGGCGCTGCGGAAGGACCCGCGGTCGAGGCCGCGTCGCTGCCCACGGGCGCCGATGTGGGCGAGGGGGTGATGGAGGGCGTGGTTGAGGGTGCCGTCGAGGGTGTCGGCGAGGGTGTCGTCGAGGGTGTCGTCGAGGGTGTCGGCGGAAGCGCGGGCGAGGGATTCGGCGAGGAATTCGTCGAGGGACTCGTCGAGGGCGCGGGCGTCGGCGTCGCAGCCGGCGGACGAACGGGCGCCAGCTCGGGAAGCGGCACATCGCGAGCCGCGGCGCCAGCGGAAAGCGACGGCTTCGCCGCGGCGCGGCGGAACTGCATCTCGGCCAGCGCCTTCATGTCGGTTTCGTAGCTTGCAGCCAGCGCACCGACCAGTCCGTCGCCCCTTCCGTCCGCGGCCGCAGGCGTGGTCGCGGGCATCGCGGGCGCCGTGTCGTTGTACGGCGAGAGCTCGACCGACGACGGCTCGGCAACCAGCGCGCGTCGCGCGGGCGCCGACGCAGGCTCGACGACGCCGCGGCGGGGCGAACCCTCGGCGGCGGTCGTGCTGGCGCAGCCGAGCCCGATCAGCGTGACGGCGCACAGCATCGCCGCGGGCGCAGCGGCGCGGGCGCGCGGCCGCGCAACGCACGGGCCGACAAAGGCGGGCTGCCCGACGACGCGGGGCGATTCGATCTTCAGATCCATCGGCGACTCCACGAGAAGCTCCACTTCGTGATTCGGTCGTCCTGACCAATCGCGGAACCACGCCAGCGGGTTGTGGCGCGGGTTGCATGGGACAACCCGACGCCGCAGGCGAGGCTTTCAGACAGAGGGCGAGGATCGGCGTTCTCGGCCCCGCGGGACCAGATTCGGCGGCGCTTCGGGGCGCCTGCCCTGCTACCGCTCGCGACGCGGCGGCGCAAGGTCGGCGCAGAACCCCGCGGCAAACGCCTCGAGGGTGCGCGGCAGTTCGCCCGCCTGCCCGCTCTTCGACCGTCGATCGAGGTCGATGGCGCGGTGGAAGAGCCGCGCGGCCCGCGCCGGGCCAAGCGTGCGCGCGGCGCGCAGCGTGGGCGACATCGACGGCCCCCACAGCTTCACCTGCTTGGCGACCGCGCCCTCGGGCTGGCCCTCGGCCAGCATGCGCGACGCATCGTGCAGCTTGCGCGACAGGTCGACGAGCGACCACAGGATCAGCTGCTCGGGTGCCTGCGAGATCTCGATCAGCTCGCGCACCTTGCGGATCGCCGCATCGCTGCGCCCGCCGAGCACGGCTTCCTGGATCTCCCATGCGGCTTCCTCGCGCGTCTGGCCCGTGAGCGTCGACACGAGCTGGCGTGTGACCACGCGCTTTCCCTCGGGCTCGGTCGCCAGGTACGCGCCGTACTTCGCGAGCTCGCTGTCGAGGCGCGCGCGATCGTTGCCCACCCGCTCGACCAGCGCAGCCGCGGCGTCGGCCGGAACATCGATGCCGTACTCCTTGCGCCCGCGGCCCGCGCACCAGTCCTCGGCGCGGCCCACATCGGGCGGATCGCACTTCACCACCGCGCCCACCTTCGCGACCAGCTTGTCGAGGTTGCTCGGCCGCCACGACTCGCTGCGCAGGACGAGCGTCGCCTCGGCCATCGGGCTCTCGGCGTAGCGCTCGAGCGCGCGGCGCGTCTCCTCCTTGGCCACGAACTGGTCGGCCTTGTCGACCACCACCAGCTTGTGCGTGGCCAGCAGGCCGAAGGTGCGCAGCTCGTCGAGGACATCGACGATGCCCGCGCCCGCGCCGTCGTAGTCGAAGCGCGACACCTCGCCGCCGTGGGCGGCCTCGAGCGCGGCGCGCAGGTCGTTCAGCCTGCGCACGATCAGGAACGAGTCCTTCCCGTGCAGGATGACGAAGCGCATGGATGCCGTGACGGCCTCGGCCATGGACGCATCGTACGGCCGTGCGCGCGCCGCGTCTGTACCATGCGGGCATGCTGTCGCTCCTCGTCACGGCCGGCCCCGACCGCGGGCGCTGTTTCGTGCTCGGCACGCACGAGCCGCAGCTCATCGGGCGCTCGAGCGAGGCGATCGGCATCACCGATCCGAGCGTGAGCAGGCTGCACGCCGAGCTGACGCCCGACGGAGACGCGTGGCGGCTGCGCGACCTCGGCTCGCGGCACGGAACGGCGCTGAACGGCGCGCGCATCGCGGGCGGCACGCGCATCGCCGCGGGCGACCGCATCCGCTGCGGCGACACGGAGCTGCTCGTCCAGGAGGGCGACGGCGCATCGGCCGACGCGGGCCCGCGCCATGGCGACAACCACGAGCGGCTCGCGCTGATCGGCGAGACGGTGGCCGCGCTCAGCCACTCGATCAAGAACATGCTGCAGGGCATGCGCTTCGGCGCCGATGCCGTCGACCTTGCGCTTGCGCGCGGCGACCTGCGCAAGGCGCAGGAAGGCTGGCCCGTGCTGCAGCGGAACCTCGACCGCGTGCACGCGCTCGTCCTGAACATGCTCGCGTGGGCGAAGGAGCGGCCGCTCGAGCCCGAACCCACCGACCTCGGCGCGCTTGCGCGCGAGGTGCGCGACCTGCTCGCACCCGCGGCCGGGCGCCGCCGCGTGGCGGTGGTGGTCGACGAGCCGGGCGGCGTGCCGCCTGCATCGGTCGACGCGCCCGCGGTGCACCAGGCGCTCACCAACCTGGTGATGAACGCGATCGAGGCCGCGCCCGAGCGCACGGGCATGGTGCGCGTCGCCGTCGGCTACGACGCGGCGCGCGACGAGGGCGTGATCACGGTCGCCGACAACGGCGCGGGCGTGCCCGAGGGCGTGCGCGCGCGGCTGTTCGAGCCATTCGTGTCGTCGAAGGGGCAGCGCGGCACGGGGCTCGGACTTGCGGTCGCGCGCAAGATCGCCGAGCGCCACGGCGGCCGGCTCGAGCTCGCGGAGACTTCGGCGGCGGGCACGGCGTTCCGACTCGCGCTGCCTGCATCGGGTTCGGGCCTCGACCCGGGCGAAACGCACGCGCCCGGCGGACCCCGTGGGATTCCTCCCGAGGAATTCCCGTGGAGATTCGAGTAGCGCGCCGTCATTCACGACCTGAGCGCGCGCCGCGCCCCCTCGGCAATCGCAAAGGTTTGCGAAGTTCCCCGCGCGGCTTGCCGATCAAGGGGCGACCGATACGATCCCGCTCCCCGCGGATGGCACCCTGCGCGAAGTCTGCAGCACTGCCCGCCCGGCCGCACCCGCGGCCGGCGCAGTCCTCGGGCGCCCCTGTCCGCTCCCGAAACCAAAGGCTCCGAGCATGCATTCGATCCTCGACGCGCACCTCCCCCACATCCTCGCGACCCTGCCCCCCGAGCGTCGCCACGAGGTGCTGAACGCCGTCAACTACCAGCGCACCCGCGAGATGACCATCGACGAGCTGCTGCTCGAGAACCGCGTCGTGTTCCTGATCGGCGAGGTGAACTACGCCTCGGCCGCGCGCGTGATGATGCAGATGCTCTACCTCGAGAACCAGAAGAAGGGGCAGGACATCAACTTCTACATCAACTCGCCCGGCGGGTCGGTGGACGACATGCTGGCGATGTACGACACGATGCAGTTCATCTCGTCGGATGTGTCGACCTTCTGCATCGGCCGCGCCTACTCGGCGGGCGCCCTGCTGCTCGCCGCAGGCCACCCGGGCAAGCGCTACATCCTGCCGCACGCGAAGGTGATGATCCACCAGCCGCTCGGCGGCGTGACGGGCCAGACCACCGACATCCAGATCCAGGCCGAGCACATCGTGAAGATGAAGCGCACGCTGAACGAGATCCTGGCCAAGCACACGGGCCAGCCCTACGAGCGCATCGCCAAGGACTCGGACCGCGACAAGTTCTTCAGCGCCGAGGAGGCGAAGGCCTACGGCCTGGTCGACGAAGTCGCGGTGTTCCCAGACAAGACGAAGAAGTGACGCCGGCTTCGGGTGCGCGCCTGAGAACCTGCGACCCTGCGACCCGCTGATCGAGTGAACCCGTAACCCAGTGACCCTGCGCACCGACCAACCCACGATCCTCGCATCGGACGACGACGACGGCGGCCACGGCTTCGTGCCGCATGTCATCGAGTCGTCGGGCGGACGCGAGCGCCAGTACGACATGTGGTCGCGGCTGCTCGCCGACCGCATCGTCATGTGCTCGGGCGAGGTGCGGTCGTCGATGGCGAACTCGATCTGCGCGCAGCTGCTCTTCCTCGCGGCCGACGACCCCGAGGCCGAGATCTCGATGTATGTGAACGGCGCGGGCGGCAGCATCACCGCGGGCATGGCCATCATCGACACCATGCGGTCGCTGCCCTGCCCCGTGGCGACCTACATCATCGGCTGCGCGCCCAGCATGTCGAGCCTTATCGCCTGCTGCGGAACCAAGGGCCGCCGCTTCGCCACGCGCCGCGCGTGGAACCTGGTGCACCAGGGCCGCATCCTCGATGTGATCGAGGGCCAGGCGAGCGACCTCGAGATCGAGGCACGCCGCATGCTCGTGATCGAGGACCAGTGCAACGCGCTGTACGCCGAGATGACGGGAAAGACGAAGGAACAGATCGCCGCCAGCTGCGAGCGCGACCTCTGGCTCAACGCCGAGGAGATGCTCGCGTACGGACTGATCGACGGGATCGTCGAGCGCGCGCCGCTGCGCGCGAAGGACGGCTGAACAGCACACCACCGGGCCACGCGCCCTCAACCAAGGTTCGCGACATGAGCATCATTCCCATCGTCATCGAGAAGACCGGCCGCGGCGAGCGCGCCTACGACATCTACTCGCGCCTGCTGAACGACCGCATCGTCTTCGTGAGCGGCGCGGTGAACGACCACATGGCGAACCTGGTCGTGGCGCAGCTCCTGTTCCTCGCGAACGAGGACCCGCGCGCCGACATCTCGCTCTACATCAACAGCCCGGGCGGCAGCGTGACCGCGGGCCTCGGCATCGTCGACACGATGAAGTTCGTGCCGTGCGATGTGTGCACCTACATCATCGGGCAGGCGGCCAGCATGGGCTCGGTCATCGCGAGCTCGGGCACGAAGGGCAAGCGCTACGCGCTGCCGAACGCGGAGAACCTGATGCACCAGCCGCTGATCGGCGGCGTGCTCGAGGGCCAGGCGACCGACCTCGAGATCGAGGCTCGCCACATCCTGCGCCTGCGCGACCAGCTGTACGCGCTCTACGCCGAGAACACGGGCCAGCCCGTCGCGAAGATCGCCGAGGACTGCGAGCGCAACTACTGGCTCTCCTCGAAGGACATGCTCGCGTACGGCCTTGTCGACAAGGTGCTCGAGAAGCTGCCGATGCAGGGCGCGAAGAGCGTCGAGCGCGCCTGACGACGGGCGATCACGGACGAAGATCGACGGACCCCGCCATGCGCGGGGTCCGTTTCACTTGCGTGTCGTCTGACTTGCGATCGGATCTGCGCAAAGGCGTCCGCGCGCGGTCACCGCTTCGGAGGCGCAAGCCGCCACGAGGTGATCATCATGCCGGGAACGGGCGGGTACTCGACGATCGTGCGGAAGATGTCGAACTCGCCGAGCTCGTGGCCGCAGGCCTCGATCGCGCGGCCGACGAGCGCCTCGTAGGTCGTGCTCGTCGACGCAAGCATGCCCGTGAGTCGGAGCGAGTCGGCGCGCACGATGCCGGCGTCGACGGGAAGCTCGTAGTTCGGGTGCATGGCGCCGCGCACATCGTCGGCGGTGGCGCTCGGAGAAACCTGGCGCAGCGAATAGCGCGAGTGGAGCTCGCCGCCGCGCGGCAGCCCGCGGTGGACAAGCACATCGAACACCGCGATGTCGCAGGGCGTTCCCGGCGGCATGCCCATGTAGACCTCTTCGTCGCCTGGGCTCGCGTAGGCGGAGCCCGCGGCAGCCATCACCTCGGCGAACGCAAGCCGCAGCGGCGCACCGCGGTCGGGCGACTTCGCGACGAAGTCGATCGCACGCGAGCCCGGCACCACGGTCGGTGCGATCTCGTCGCTGCGAAGGTCGGGCGAGGAGAGGCCGCGCACGATCGCGCCGAGGCGCGGGTCGGACGCATGGTCGAGCGCGAGCGCCGCGCCGAACTTCGCGGCGAGCGTGCCCGACGCGTGCAGGAACATCGGCGTGTACAGCGGCCACGGCTTGCCCGGGCGCCTGCGCTCGATGCCGTCGAGCACCGTGAGCGCGGCGAGGTCGACGAAGCCCTCGCGCGTCTTCGACGGCATGGCGACATACGCGCCGATGCGGGCGAGCATGTGCACGCCGTAGAGGAGCGCGATCGACTCGGTCGCGTCCTTGCGCATGCGAAGGATCTGGCGTCGGCCCGCGTCGTTGTCGGCGAGCGCCGCCACCATGCCGGCGAGCGTCTTGCGGTCGATGCGGTGGTCGGCGAGGGCGCTCTCGAACGCGAGGTAGGCCGCGCGGGCGCGAGCGACCGACTCGGCGTCGCAGCCTGCGGTGCCGAAGGCCTGCAGCGCGATCTCCCAGCCGCGGGCGCCTGGCATCGCCGACAGCGCCTCCACCAGCTCGGTGCAGAAGGCGATCTGGTGGATCTTCCAGCCAAGCGACTTGTCGAGGCCGAGGGTGCGGGCGCATGCGCGCGCGCCGTCGTCGGCGCGAACACGCGGCCCGATCGCCGCACGCGTGGCGGCGCGCAGCGCATCGGCCGCGATGAGCACATCGGTGAGGCCGGTCTTCGTTGGTTCCGCCACGGCGGGCATGTCTAACTCTCTTGAATCGCAAAAGTTATGGTTTCGCTACCCAAAGTAGAGTGGG
Source organism: Planctomycetota bacterium (assembly GCA_046074745.1). GTDB lineage: Bacteria > Planctomycetota > Phycisphaerae > Phycisphaerales > SM1A02 > QWPT01. Next base: position 8,512 of record JBJTOV010000206.1, read on the forward strand.
TATATACGCGCAATGCGCTGTTTCTAGGTCCGATTCGCGCGGGCTTTGCGAATTTCGAAGGGTTTGATGCGACCCGGCTTTGTGTTGTCTCTGAAGATGGCTGGACGGCGAACGGCGATCTGGCTGACGCAAACGCGGCGTCAGGTCGCGCGCTTGCCTCGAACGATCGAAATGCGTGCGCGAGAATGAGGTTGCCATGAAACCGCCCGAAACGCCCTCGCTCTTCGGGGAACTGTGGCCCGAGCCCGATCGACAGGCCGCGCCGCCGAACGCCGCACCGCGCCGTGCCGGGCGCGTGGGCACCGCCGCCGAGGCCGGGCGACTTGGCGCGCTCGCGTCGGCCCTTCCCGCGGCGCTGCGGCTCGGGACCTCGAGCTGGAGCTTTCCCGGCTGGAACGGCCTCGTCTATGACCACGCCGCCTCGGAGAGCGCGCTCGCGCGCGACGGGCTCGCGGCCTATGCGCGGCACCCGCTCTTCCGCACGGTCGGCGTCGACAAGACCTTCTACCGGCCCGCGCCTCGCGCGGAGTTCGAGCGTCTGGCCGCGCAGGTGCCCGACGGATTCGGCTTCCTCGTGAAGGTGTGGCGCGGGATCGTGGAGCGCGACCCGCATGGCGCCGCCTCGCCCGCGGCGTTTCTCGACGCGCGCGTCGCGGTGACCGACTGCATCGCTCCCGCTCTCGAGGGTCTCGGCGGAAAGGCGGGGCCGATCCTGTTCCAGTTCACGCCGATGCGGCTCTCGGGCGCAAGCTCGGCGCGCGCGTTCATCGCGGAGCTCGGCGCGTTCCTCGGGCGGCTTCCGCGCGGCGCCCTCTACGCGGTCGAGGTTCGCAACGCCGCGCTCGTCGGCCCCGAGCTCGGCGAGACGCTCGCCGAACGCGGCGCCGTGCCATGCCTCACCGTGCATCCGACCATGCCTGACCTCGAGATCCAGTCGCGCGAGC
>JBJTOV010000207.1:0-4034 GCA_046074745.1 Planctomycetota bacterium
CTGCCGTTCTTCGATCCGTACTTCTTCGTCGGCTACCTCATCGCGATCTCGTTCTTCGGTCTCTTCCAGGCGATCTTCATGGCGAACGCCGGCGGAGCCTGGGACAACGCGAAGAAGATCGTCGAGGTCGAGATGCGCGCGAAGGGCACCGACATCCACGCGGCGACCGTCGTCGGCGACACCGTCGGCGACCCCTTCAAGGACACCTCGTCGGTCGCGCTCAACCCCGTCATCAAGTTCACGACGCTGTTCGGCCTCCTCGCCGTCGCGATCGCGATCAAGATGGAGGGCAGCGCGCTCAAGATTCCGATCGGCGTGGTGTGCTCGCTGATCGCCTGCTTCTTCGTGTGGCGCAGCTTCTACGGCATGCGCATCCCGGTCGACGCGAAGAAGTGACGCCGGCCAACCTGTGAGTTCCACGCGGGCCGCCCGATCGGGCGGCCCGCGTTCTTTCACGGCGTCCAGTCGATGCCCGCCGAGCGCAGCAGTTCCATGAACTTCCGGCTCGGCGCGGCCACGGCGTCGACGCGGCCTCCCGAAGGGTGTTCGAAGCCGAGCATCCAGGCGTGCAGTCCGAGCGCACGCTCCTCGGCGTCGCGCGACGGATTCAGCGCGCGTCCGCCGCTCGCGTAGAGCGCGTCGCCCTCGATCGGAAACCCGAGATGCGCGAGATGCACGCGGATCTGATGCAGCCTTCCCGTGTGCGGCGTGCAGGCGACCAGCGTGTGGCTCAGGCTGGTCGCAAGCGGCTCGACATGGGTGACCGCGTTGCGCGCGCCCTTGCGCACCACGCTGACCAGCCGGCTGCCCTCGCCGGAAGGAACGCGCCGCTCCTCGAGATCGAGCTCGATGCGCTGCGGTCCCTGGCGCATGCGGCCGCGCACGAGCGCGAGATACCGCTTGTCCACCCTGCGCGCCTCGAACGCCGCGCGCACCGCGTCGTAGGCCTCGGGGTCGAGCGCGCACGCCACGCAGCCGCTGGTCGGACGGTCGAGGCGGTGGAGCAGCCCGTAGTCGCGCCGCTCGCCGAGCTGCAGAAGCTTGCCGCCGTAGCGCGCAACCAGCGCGTTCAGCAGGCTGTCGTCGCGATGCGACTTTCCCGGCTCGGTCACCACGCCCGGTGCCTTGTTGGCGACCACGACGCGGTCGTCCTCATGGACGATCTCGAGGCGCATGCGGGGGTTGGGCGCGGGCTGCGACACGCGCGGACTCTACCCGCGGCGCAGCGCCAAGGTAGACTCGCGCCATGCGCACGCTTGGCGTCAATTCCCGTCTGAAGCCGTTCGGGGCCACGATCTTCGCCGAAATGACCGCGCTCGCGGTCAAGCACGGCGCGTTCAACCTCGGGCAGGGCGCTCCCGATTTCGACGGGCCCGAGTTCGTGAAGGAAGCCGCGATCAAGGCGATCCGCGACGGCCGCGGCCAGTACGCGCGCATGACGGGTCTGCCCGAGCTCACCAAGGCGATCGCCGACCGTTTCCGCAGGACGAGCGGACTCGAGTATGACCCCGAGCGGGACATCGTGGTCACCTGCGGCGCCACCGAGGGGATCGTCGACTGCATCCTCTCGACGATCGAGCCGGGCGACGAGGTGGTGATGTTCGAGCCGTTCTACGACTCGTACCCGGCCGCCGTGGCGATGGCGGGAGGCGTGGCCAAGGTCGTCACGCTCGAGGCGCCCGCCTTTCGAATCGACGAAGCGGCGCTGCGCGCGGCGATCACCCCGCGCGCGCGCGTCTTGATGGTGAACAGCCCCCACAATCCGAGCGGCCGCATCCTCGACGCCGAGGAGCGCGCGATCGTCGCGCGCATCGCCAGCGAGTTCGACCTTCTCGTCATCAGCGACGAGGTGTACGAGGAGCTGTGGTACGAGATTCCGCACCGCACGCTCGTGCTCGAGCCAGGGCTGCGCGAGCGGACCATCGTGCTCGGCAGCTTCGGCAAGACCTTCTCGCTGACCGGATGGAAGATCGGCTGGGCGATCGCGCCTGCGCCGCTCGCGGCCGCCGTGCGCAGCTCGCACCAGTTCGCGAGCTTCTGCGCCGCGACGCCCATGCAGGTCGCCGCGGCCGCCGCGCTGTCGGCGCCCGATTCGTACTTCGATGAGTTCCGTCGCGAGTACCGCGCCCGCCGCGACCGCATGGTCCACGGGCTGCGCGACTGCGGATTCGCCTGCGACATGCCCGAGGGAAGCTACTTCGCGCTCGCGAACCACGCGGGTTTCGGCGTCGACGGCGTGCCCTTCGCCGACGACTACGCGTTCTGCCGTCACCTCGTCGAGCACGGGAAGGTCGCGGCGATCCCGCCAGGCGCGTTCTATATGAACAAGCACAAGGCGCGCGAGCACGCACGCTTCGCGTTCTGCAAGAAGGACTCCACCATCGATGGCGCACTCGCGAACCTGAAGGCGTACGCCGAGCGATTCCGCCTTCCTGACGCCGTCGGCGGAGCGAAGGGCGCCTGAGAACGCCGCGTGTGGAACGGAGTGCGCCGCGGACGCGGGAGTGCGATCCGAAGCGCGAGTGAAAAAGCAAAGCATGAGCCGTTGGGCGGCTCCTGCCAGTGGATTCGTGTCATGCGCGCGGCTCGAGCCGCTTCAGTCGTGCCCGCGAAGGCTCTGACTGTCGCCGGTTCGCTGGCGCCGGCCGATCTCGCTCAGGCCTTGATTGCTCAGCCCTTGATTGCTCAGCCCTTGATATCGAGCACTTCGATGCGGGTGAAGTGCTGGCGGTGGCCGATCGTCTTGCGGTAGCCCTTGCGGCGCTTGTACTTCCCGATGAGAAGCTTCGGGCCATCGGCCTCGCCGACGACCTTCGCGGTCACCGTGGCGCCCGAGACATAGGGCAGGCCGATCTTGGCGGCCGAGCCACCCGAGTCGCCCACGGCGAGGACGCGGTCGAAGGTGATGGTCGAGCCGTCGGCGGCATCGCGCAGGTCGATGTCGAGCACATCGCCCTTCCGAACCTTGATCTGCGTGCCGCTGTCTTCGATGATCGCGTACATGGCTGGCGTTTCCTTCTGTGCGTGGCCCCGCACGCCGCCCATGGCGGGTCGGGGGGAATCGCAGATTGTACGGAATCCGCGGCAATCTTCAAGCCCCCGCGGCCCTTGTCCAAACCGCTGCTAGACTGAGTCTTGCATCCAGACGGCCGCTCGCGGGGGTCTCCCCGGCGGGAGGAAAGTCCGAGCACGGTAGGACAAGGTGGTGGGTAACGCCCACCGGCCCGCTGCGGGGCCAGGGACAGTGCCACAGAAAACAGACCGCCAAGGCCCTCGGGCCTCGGTAAGGGTGAAACGGTGCGGTAAGAGCGCACCGCCCGGCTGGTGACAGACGGGGCACGGCAAACCCCACCTCGTGCAAGTGCAAGCAGTCTCCGCCCGGCGCTTCGGCGCTTGGCACCCGCGGTCCGCGGCGTGAGACGGGTCGCGCGCTCGAGCCCACGGGCAACCGCGGGCCTAGATAAATGGCCGTCGCCGCTTGCCGAGCGGTTTGGCAAGAACGGAACAGAACTCGGCTTACGGATGCATGCAGCATGGACGGCCCGGGGCAACACCCGCGGGCCGTCCGCCTTTTTGCGGCCAGAAACGCGCGCAGTTCTCGGCAGTCGACCGCAAAGCCGCGAGTTTTCCCTTGCCTTCGCCGCGTGAACCGCAAAGATACGCGCCTCTCCAAGGCCCTCCTTGGACGGTGCGGGCAGTCGCCCGCGTCGGAGCGCAGAACCCGCATGGCAGCGGCAGCGCTCGGGTTCGTCGGTGCGCCGACTGCCTGGCCCTCGTGGGCAAGGCCGAGCGGCACGCAAGCCCGACGCAATCGCGAATGGCAAAGAAGCCAAATCCCGTCATGAGCAACGAAGGTCACGGACAATCCGACGCATCGGGTGGACATCACGCCAACCACGGAATCAGCCCCTCAGGCGACGCGCCGAGCAGCGGCTCCGGAAGCGCGACCCGCGCCACCAGCCTGCAGAACTACCACCTGCTTGCGTTCCGCAAGGCCCTGCATCCCGAGTTCTTCGGCATCGAGTCGCGCCAGC
>JBJTOV010000208.1:0-3006 GCA_046074745.1 Planctomycetota bacterium
TTCTTCTTGAGCTCCGCCTTCTTCTTCGCGAGCGCCGCGCGCTTCGCGTCGAGCTTCTTCTTGAGCTCCGCCTTCTTCTTCGCAATGGCCGCGCGCTTCAGCTCGAGCTTCTTGCGCTCGGCCTCGCGGCGCACCGCGTCCTTGCGCTTGCGCTCGGCCTCGGCGGCCTCGCGCTTCACGCGCTCCTCGGCGGCCTTCACCTTCGCCTGCTCGCGGGCCACACGCTCGGCTTCGCGGGCCGCGGCCTTGGCCACGCGCTCCGCCTCGCGCTGCTGGCGCTCGCGCACGCGGGCCTCGTCGGCCTCGCGCTTCAGGCGCACGCGCTCCTCCTCGTGGGCGATCTCGGCCAGCCGGCGCTCCTCGGCCGCGCGCTCGGCGGCCTCGATCTTCGCCCGCTTCTCGTCCTCGATGCGACGCGACTCGGCCTCGACGGCCGCGCGGAACCCCGCGTGACGGTCGAGATACGCGCCGCGCACCTTCAGGCCGCCCTTCGCGCCTCCCGACCACGCCGACGCCGAAAGCGCCGACATCGCGCCGCTGATCTTCGCGTACTCCTCGACGCGGCAGTGCTTCACGCACCACGCCACGACCTCGGCCGTGGTGGTGGTCGGCTCGAGCGCGCCCTCCTGGAAGCAGAGCTGCGTGGCGGTGTCGTCGACGATGGGCGCAGGATTCTCGAACGCCACGACCAGCGTGCGCGCCGCAACGAACGGCGGGATCTCGGCCAGCCCCTCGAGGTAGGCCCGCTGGTCCTTCCGCGACATGCCGCGCAGGTGATCGAGCGAGGTCTTGTGCTGGCGCTTGAAGATGTCGTTCAGCGTGGCGCGCAGCCTGCGCGCGCGCTCCTCGACGAACGGATACTTCTCGCCGATCGTCTCGATCACCTCGCTCTCGAGCATCACGCGCAGTTCGTTCGCGTCGACCACGATGCGGGAGATCCGCTGCAGCGCCTCGGCGACCAGCGAAGCCGAACTCTCCCACAACAGGTAGTTCGACAGCAGGATCGCCAGCGGGTCGTTCGGCTCGGCGCCGGGCAGCACAGGAACCTGCGGCAGCGGGGCCGCGTGCTTCTTCACCAAAGCGAGGAACTTCGTTCCACGGACGGGATCGATCTTCATGGCCGCTCGTTCTCCTCTCGCCCCGGGCCTGCGCCTGGAAGCGCGCCCGGAGCCTCGGACCCACGGATGGCGGCGTCGAGCGCCGCCTGCCGCTTGAGGCTCTCGTCGAGGTCGAACGCCAGCCGCGGCACCCGCCCGATCCGAGTCTCATCCATCAACCTTCGCCGCAGGAACCCCGCGGCCGCCCGCAGTCCCGACAGCGTGAGCGCGCTGCGATCGGCGGGCATCACCGAAACCTTGACGCGCGCCTCCGAGAAGTCGGGAAGCACCATCACCTCGGTCACGCTGACCAGCCCCTGCACGCGCGGGTCGTTGAGACCACGCCCGAGCTCCGACTGGAGCCCGCGCCGGATCTCGGCCGCGACCTGCGCGATGCGGTCGCCGCCCGATGCCGCATCGTCGAGCGGCCCGAGCGGACCCCGTCCGAGCGAAACCCGGCCGCGGGCACCCCTGCTGGGATTTCCGCCGCTGAGATTCGCCCGAGTCTGGCGTCGGGGATCGCCGCCCGACGAGGCACCACCCGCCCGCGGCTTGCGGTCGTCGGCGTCCTCTCGGTCGTCTCTGCGCGAACCAGTCGGCAAGCGTCAGCTCCTCTGCACCGTGATGGTCTTGTAGCACTCGAGCACATCGCCGACCTTGATGTCGTCGTAGCCGACGATCTTCATGCCGCACTCGGTGCCCGCGCGCACTTCCTTCGCGTCGTCCTTGAACCGCTTGAGCTGCTCGAGCCGGCGGTCCTTCTCGACGACGATTCCGTCGCGCGTGACGCGGATCTGCGCGTTGCGCTCCACCACGCCGTCGGTGACATAGCAGCCCGCGACCGCGCCGACCTTCGAGATCTTGAAGACCTGGCGCACCTCGGCGTGTCCGAGGACCTCGAGCTTGAGCTCGGGCTCGAGCAGGCCGCGCGCGGCCTTCTGCACATCGTCGATGAGGTCGTAGATCACATCGTAGAGACGGATCTCGATGCCCTTCGACTCGGCCAGCTGCCGCGCCTTGCCACTCGAGGTCACATTGAAGCCGACGATGATCGCCTTGGTGGCCTCGGCCAGCGACACATCGCTCTCGTTGATGCCGCCCGCCGACGCGCTCTTGACCGACACGGTGACTTCTTCGGCCGTGAGCTTGGAGAGCATGCCCTTGAGCGCCTCGACCGAGCCCTGCACATCGCCCTTGACGACGAGCGACAGCTCCTTGCGGCCCTGCTTCTCGAGGTGCTTGAAGATGTTGTCGAGGGTGATCTTCGGTGCCGCCAGCTCGCGCTCGCGGTCGATGCGGCGGCGCTCCTCGGCGGCCTCCTCGGCCTTGCGGATCGACTCGACGACGAACGCCTTGTCGCCCGCGTCGGGAAGGAGGTCGATGCCCGAGATCGCGACGGGAGTCGACGGGAACGCCTCGGCGATGCGCTCGCCACGGTCGTTCACGATGTCGCGCACGCGGCCGTAGCCGCGGCCGATCACGATGAAGTCGCCCTTCTTCAGGCGGCCTTCCTGCACCATCACGCGCGCCACGGGGCCGCGGCCCTCCTCGATCGACGCCTCGAGCACGGTGCCGCGCGCGAGCCCGCCGAAGTCGGCCTTGAGGTCGAGCAGCTCGGCCTGGTAGTCGAGCATCTCGAGCAGTTCCTGGATGCCGTCGCCGCGGACGGCGCTGGTGCGGATCACCTCGATGTTGCCGCCCCACTCGACGGGGTTGAGCTCCTGCTCGGCCAGCTGGCCGAGCGTGCGGCGGATGTTCGCCTCGTTCGCGTCGGGACGGTCGATCTTGTTGAGCGCGACCACGATGGGCACGCCCGCGGCCTTGGCGTGGTTGATGCTCTCCACGGTCTGCGGCATGACGCCGTCGTCGGCCGCCACCGCCAGCACCGCGATGTCGGTCACGCGCGCGC
>JBJTOV010000209.1:0-3161 GCA_046074745.1 Planctomycetota bacterium
GTGCGATGCCGCAGGGCTCGCCTTCGCGGAGGGCCTTGGCGTCGTCCGCGGGGATGCGTGCGACGAGGCGTCCCCATGCTCCGTCGAGCGCGACATCGGTGCGTTCGCCGAGGCGCTCGATGGCGGCGATGGTGGCGGCGATCGAGCCAGTTGCGCCCGCCGCGACAAGCCTGATGCGGTCGGGGCGGAAGCCGAGTGCGCATGCGCGGTCGCCCGCAAGGGTGCGCCAGCGGTCGGGCAGGGCGAGAGGCGCGCCGTTCGCGGCGAACGATCCGCGCGACGCGCGGCCGTCGACGATGTTCATCGGCGGCGTGCCGATGAAGCCCGCGACGAAGCGGTTGGCGGGGCGCTCGTAGCACTCCTGCGCGCTCGCGTTCTGCTGCACGCGGCCCTTGTGCATCACCACCAGTCGGTCGGCGAGCGTCATCGCCTCCTCCTGGTCGTGCGTGACATAGACGATCGTGGCGCGCAGGCGGCGGTGCAGCAGGCGGAGCTCGGTGCGGGTCTCGATGCGCAGCCGCGCGTCGAGGTTCGAGAGCGGCTCGTCGAAGAGGAACACCTTCGGGTCGCGCGCGATCGCGCGGCCGACGGCCACGCGCTGGCGCTGTCCGCCCGAGAGTTCGCGCGGATATCGCGACAGCAGGGCATCGAGCCCGAGCGTGCGCGACACCTCGGCCACGCGTGCTGCGATCGCCGCCGACTCTTCGGCGCGCGCCGCCCCGCCCCCCGTGACCGCGGCGAACAGCGCGCTGCGGTGCGAGCGCCGCGTCTCGAGCCCGAACGCGATGTTCTCGGCGACCGTGAGATGCGGATAGAGCGCGTAGTTCTGGAACACGAACGCGATGTCGCGGTCCTTGGCGGGAAGGTCGTTCACCCGCGCTCCGCCGATCTCGAGCGAACCCTCCGAGATCTCCTCGAGGCCCGCGATCATGCGCAGCGTGGTGCTCTTGCCGCAGCCCGAGGGGCCGACCAGCACGCAGAACTCGCCGTCGGCGATGTCGAGGCCCACATCCTCGACCGCGCGCACCTGCGTGCCCGTGGGACCCGTGTAGACCTTGCCGATGTTTCGGAGGGTGACCGTCGCCATCTGTTGGACCTCAGCCCTTCACGGCTCCGCGCGCCAGGCCTTCGACGAAGGTCTTCTGCGCGGCGATGAAGAGCACGATGCATGGAATCATGGTGAGCACCGACAGCGCCATCAGGAGATGGATCTTGTTGATGCCGCCGTACTGTCCCTTGAAGCCATTGAGCGCGACCGCGAGCGTCGCGGACTCGTCGGAGTGCAGGTAGATCAGCGGCGCCATGAAGTCGTTCCAGGTGCCGATGAAGGTGAACACCGCGCAGATCGCCGTGACCGGGCGGCACAAGGGCAGCACGATGCGCCACCAGATTGCCAGGTGCCCGAGCCCGTCGATGCGCGCCGCCTCGACCAGCGACTCGGGGATCTGCGCGATGAACTGCCGGTACATGAAGATGAAGAACGCGTTGCCGAAGAACGCGGGCACCACGAGCGGCAGGATCGAGTCGATCCACCCGAACGAGCGGAACACCAGGAACAGCGGGATCATGGTGACCTGCCCCGGCAGCATCATGGTGCCGAGCATGACGAGGAACATCGGCCCGCTGCCGCGGAAGCGCAGGCGCGCGAACGCGTAGCCGACCAGGCTCGACGAGAGCACCGTGCCGACCACCACCAGCACCGTGACCACGATCGAGTTCGACAGCGCATCGACGAAACCCCACCACGCGACGCTGCCCGTCTCCTTGATCGCGACCGCGTAGTTCGAGAACTGCGGATCCGCAGGCCAGAGGCTCAGCCCGCCGCGGCCCGTCATGGCCGCCGAGGCGCGGTCGGCAGTCTCCAGGCTGACCGCGAGCATCCACCACAGCGGGAACATGAACACCGCCGTGCCCATGATGAGCACGAACCAGAGGAAGGCATTGGCGAGGAGCGGCCTCTTCATTCACTTCCTCAGCGACTCGTAGTAGACCACCCGCGCGCTGGTGCGCAGGATCAGCACGGTGAGCACCAGCACGATGGCGAGCAGGATCCACGCCATGGCGCTCGCGTAGCCCATGTCGTAGGCCTGGAACGCCTTGTTGTAGAGGTAGAGCACATAGAAGCGCGTCTTGTCGCCCGGGCCGCCGCCCGTCATCACATACGCCTGCGTGAACACCTGGAACGCGCCGATCACCGCCATGATCAGGTTGAACAGGATCACGGGCGAAAGCATGGGCAGCGTGACGCGGAAGAACCGGCGGACGGGCCCCGCGCCGTCGATCTCGGCCGCCTCGTAGAGGTCGCGCGGGATCTGCTGCAGGCCCGCGAGGTACACCATCATCGAGCCGCCCACGAGCCAGAGGCTCATGAGGGCGAAGGCCGGCGCGCCGAACACGCCCGCGTCGGTGCCGAACCAGTCGGGGGACGGGATGCCGAGCGGCTCGAGCATGCGCTTCAGAAGGCCGACATTTCCATCGAACATGAACTGCCAGAGGATGGAGATGCCCACGCCCGCGAGCACGCTGGGCAGGTACCACGCCGCACGGAAGAACGCGATGCCGCGAACCTTCTGCGTCATCACGATCGCCGTGAGAAGCGCAAGCGCCTGCCCGAAAGGCACCGCAAGGACCGCGTAGTACGCCGTGACGAGCAGCGATGTGTGGAAGGTGCCGTCTCGCGCCGCGAGCTGCGCGTAGTTGTCGAACCCCACCCAGTCGGCGCCCGAGAGCGGACCCGATCCCTTCCAGTTGGTCATGGAGAGGACGAGCGAGAGCAGGATGGGGAACGCCATGAAGAGGACGAAACCCGCCACCCACGGCGAAGCGAGCAGGAAACCGGCGCGCTCCTCGCTGCGCGCGTTCGCGCCGCGTGGCCCGCGCACGAGGAGATACGCCGCCGACGCCGCGAAGAGCCCGAGCAGCGCGAGCCCAACCGCGGTGAACAGCCGCCAGGGAATCGCCGGCGGAGTGAGCCCACCAGGCACGAAGTTCGAGTGGGTCGTCCAATTGCGGTCGAACGCATCGAGCGCCTCGGACACGGTCAGGTCGCCCGTCCGGAGCCCCTGGCCCATCGCGGAATCAAGGATCTGGTCGAACATCGCGTCGGCGGGCCACTCGATCACGCCCGCCTCGGGAACGGCGTCGAGGTAGCCTATGTTGTT
>JBJTOV010000210.1:0-2793 GCA_046074745.1 Planctomycetota bacterium
GGTTGACTACAGGCAGCAGCTTCGAGGCTCCGCCGCCAGCGAAGCCCATCTGGATTCCCTGCGACAGCGCCTCGACTGCGCGCTGCAGGTTCTTCTCGAACCCAAGGTCGCGCAGGTCCTGCCCCGCCTTGAGCCGCACCCGCCGATCGATGAACCGGCTGGTGATCTGAAACACGCTCGCGAACAGATGCGCCGTCAGCGCCACCCGCTCGATCTCAGGCTTCTTCTTCTGCCCGTCCACCAGCCGCTGCGTCACCCGCTGCGCGATGGTGAACGCGATCCGCTGCGGGTGGATGTTCGCGTAGTACGCGTCGCGCGTCTGCCGCTCGATGTCGGCGGCCACGCCGTGGGCCGCGGCGGCCTCGTCCTTGTACCCGCGCACAGCCTCGACCTCGACCGCAACGGGCTCGTCATGCAGCACGAGCTCGGGCAGCTTGTCGACATCGCACGACACGCCCGACTCGACCAGCTCGTAGGTGAAGTTCTCGACTCGCGGCGCCTCGATCGCAAACTCGCGCTTCTCCTCGACCGCGCGGACATGGTTGGTGGGCTTGTCATCCACCTCGTCGGCGTCGTCCTTCTCGCGACCCTTGAACGGAATCAGCGAGAACGGAATGCCGTACACATCGACATACTCGGGCTCGAGCATGCCGTTGTCGCGCACCGCATAGCTCCGTCGCCGCAGGCCGCGTCCGACCACCTGCTCGCACAACAGCTGCGACCGGAACGGCCGCACGCCCAGGATCTGCGTGACATTGTTCGCATCCCATCCCTCGGTCAGCATCGACACGCTCACCACGCATCGCACATGCTCGCCTGGCTTCCCGGGCTTGCCGATGGTGTCGATGATCTCGCGCATCTTGGCAACGCGCTCGTCCTTCGTGGCATCGTCATCGCCCGCGAGCGCCGCCAGCAGCTTGCTGTCGATGCGGAAGGTCCGCACCGCGCCGTCCTCGTTCTTGAGCTCGGGAAAGTCGGTTGCGTCGTACACCGTCCGCGCCTCCTTGCCCTCGCCCTCGGTGCGCTCGCCCGAGATCTTCTGGAAGAAGAGCTCCGCCGTGCCCGTGTCTGGGCAGACCACGATCATGGCAGGGGGGATGACCTCGCTCGTCCGGTTGAGCACCGCCTGCTGGTAGTGCTCGTACCGCTGCTTCCACTGCGCGTACAGCGTGGCCAGCGCGCCCTGCGCCTCGCGATAGAGCGCGTCTGGCTTCCATGAAGTGCGGCCCTGCCGATCGCCGGTGTTCATTCGCGCGACCATGTGATCCCACAGGCGGAAGTACTCGGGGTCGGGCCGGCCGGCTTCGTCGGTCGGGCCGCCGCCTCCACCCGGCGTCACCTGCTTGATCGGGATGCGCGGGATCTTGACGATGCCGCTCTCGATCGCATCGACCAGCCCGAAGTCGCTCACGAGCCACGGGAAGGGCGCCCCCTCGGGGAATCCAGACCCACCGAGGTAGAACGGCGTCGCCGACAGGTCGATCGTCGCCAGGATGCCCGGCCTCGCCGTGCCGCGGTCGTCGGTGCCAAGGAGGCCTGAGTTGTTGATCCGGTCGAGGCCGGCAAGCCACACGCGCGCCTCCTCGGCCTCCTTCTCGAAACTGTCGCGCTCCTCGCGCGTGTCGCCGACCACGACCTCGGCGTCACCGTCGACCGCCTTCGGCCGCCAGCAGTGATGCCCTTCGTCGTTCAACACCAGGATCGGCAACCGCTGCGCCAACTCGCCGAGCCGCGCGAGGGTGAACGCGCGCTCGTCCTCCTCGCCCTTGTCGACCACGCGGTAGGTCGCGCCGCCTTCGGAGTGCTCGCTCTTGAGCCCGAACACATGCCAGTTGGTCACCAGCACCTTGCCCTGCTGCAGGTACTCGCGGTACTTGACGGGCACGATGTCGAATGCCTCGAAGTAGTTCGCCGGGTCCTCGGGCCGCAGCACGGCAAGCCGGTTGCGCACCGTCAGGTTGGGCGCGCAAACGAGCACCGCATTCGGATACTCGCTCGACATCGGGTTGCGCCCGCGGTTGCAGAACGCCCACGCGATGGTCATGGCCATCACCACCGTCTTGCCGCTGCCGGTGGCCATCTTGCAGCCAAACCGCCGCAGCCCCATCCACGACGGGTCGGATGGCTGGTCACACAGGGTCGGCATCGCCGACGAGGTCAGCGCACCAAGCTCCCGTGGCGCCTCGCCCGCAAGCAGGCGGCGCAGATCGGCATCGCTCAGCCTGAAGTCCTTGAACCCCGTGCGGCTCGAGCGCCCCGGCACGCGCAGCTCCAACAGATAGATCAGCGTCTCGACAGCCTCCAGCTGGCAGAAAAAGAGCCGCCGATGCCGCTTGTCGTCGCGCCAGTGCCGAAGCAGGTCCTTCGTCACCTCGCTCGCCCCGCGGTAACCGCTCTCGCGCCAGCGGCGCACATCCTCGCGCAGCGCATTCACCAGCGGTAGATCGTCGCGGTTCTCCTCAGCAAAGAGATCGGTCTGCGCCAGACCCGTGCGCTCGGTCTTGTAGTAGTAGCCCGCCTTGCGTCGCCCCGCCGTGCGCCTCGGCACGCCGCCCTCGTACAGCCAATGCTCCGCAGGCTCGACAAACGGGCTCGACAGGATCGGATCGGGCACCGCCTGCACGGGCACGCGGTCGAGATCCTGCTGCTGCTCGGCCTGCGCATTCGCCGCCTCGGCTCGTCGTCGCGCCATCGATCAGCGCCCCTTCCTGTCCGACCCGGCCAGCGTCTTGACCGTCATCACCTCGTTGCCGCGCGCGTCGATCGCCTTGACCGCGATGCGGCCATGCTTGC
>JBJTOV010000211.1:0-5500 GCA_046074745.1 Planctomycetota bacterium
CTTCTGGATTGGCTGGAATCGACGCCCTGCCGTGACGGCGGCTGGTGACGGCATGCGGCTTCCGCGGTGGGTATGCACTTCGTGCCGTCGAGTGAGACCTGGCCGGGGGCCAGGCGTCGCGAAGGCTCCAAGCCTGAAGCAAGGCCTAAAGCAAAGCCTATAGCAAGGCCTAAAGCAAGGCCAAAAGCAAAGCCGCCCCGCGCAAGGCGAGGCGGCTGAACGCGACCGGCAGGAGTCGAACCTGCAACCCCGAGCTTCGTAGGCTCGTGCTCTATCCAGTTGAGCTACGGTCGCAACCGGGTCGGAGAGTATAGCGGAAGTGCGCCGCCCGTAAAGGCCCTGAAACCGCCGCGAAAGCGCGGTTCGTGGTGGAAGGTCATGGTGCGAAGAGACCGCCCCGCGGAGGCCGCGTGGCGGCTGCCGCGAGGGCCCGACGCGAAATCAGCCGCAGGCGCCCCACGCCCCAAGGAGCGCGGCAAGGTCGGCTGCATCGGTGCTTCCGCTGCCGTTGATGTCCGATGCCCCCGACCCGCCCCAGCCCGCGAGCAGCGACGCAAGATCGGCCGCATCGACCGACCCGTTGCCGTCAAGGTCGGCCGGGCACGCGGGTGGTGGCGGAACCTGCCGCTCGTGCGCGCCGCGATCCGCGAGCGGGGCCGTTCCCGCCCCCGCGTCGGCCACCGCGGGATCGTCGACGAACCGCGGAAGCCCGTCGAGATCGACGGTGGTGCCGATGGGCACCAGCGCGTTCGACCCGCTGTCGATGGCCGGCGACAAGGGCTGCAGCCTGAAGTCGCGCGCGGCCTGGTTCACGAACAGCGGATCGGTCGCGGTGTTCCCAGTACCCGCAAACCCGCCCTGCACGATCGAGTAGCTGACCGTGGTCGCGCCACCCGAGTTCGTGAGCTGGTTGCCCGCGGTCGTGCCTCCGGGCCCCGTGTTCGCCCACAGGATGCAGTTCGCGACCGTCGAGCTTCCGCCCGTGTTGATGATGCAGCCCGCGAGCGATGTCGCGCTGTTGGCGACGAAGGTCGAGTTGCGCGCGGTCACAGCGCTGCTGACGCCGATCCACAGCGCGCCGCCGCCGTTCGTGCCCGTCGCGATGTTGCCGCTGAACACGCAGTTCGTGTACTTCGTCTGCGAACCGCCGTAGCTTTCGCATGCGCCTGCGCGCGAAGCGGTGTTCCCGATGAACACGCAGCGCTCGAAGGTGCCGATCACGTTGTTCATGTCGAACGCGCCGCCGTAGGTTCCGCCGACATTCTGCTCGAAGCGGCAGTTCACGAAGGTGGCGCCCGCCGTGAAGATGTAGCCCGCGCCGCCACCGAACACGCAGCGGTTCGCGACAAACGCGCAGTTGCGGATCGTCGGGCTTCCGCTGTTCACGATCAGGATGCCGCCGCCGCGGTCGAGGTTGCCCGTCGCGGTGCCGTTGGCGTTGCCCGCGCGCACCGTGAAGCCGTCGAGGATCGCCGTCGCCGCCGCGCCCGAGCCGATCACGAGGTGGTAGGAGTTGTCGGTCAGGTTCGCGGTGCCCGAGTCGTTGCCGAGCAGGTCGCCGCTCAGGACGCACGGATTGGCCGCGAAATCGCGCTGCGCGAGCGACTTCTCGCCGCCCGCGAAGCCGCCGTAGATGGCGACGCCCGTCTTCAGGGTGAACGCGGCCGTACGCGAGGTTCCCGTCGTGGGGCGGTAGGTTCCGTCGGCGACCCAGATCTCGTCGCCCGCCACGCTAGCCGCCAGGGCGCTCGCGAGGCCTCCAACGCCTTGATACGCGTCCGCCCACGAACTTCCGTTGTTGGCGCCCGTACCGAGGTTCGCGTCGACATAGCGAACGGCGGCCTCGGCTGCAGACGCCGCGGCGCAGGAAAGGATCGAGGCGAGGAGCAGGCTGCGTGGGCGGTTCATCATGGGTCGCGGTTCCGGGCCATCGAATGTAGCCTGTGCGGACGGGCGGCCAAGCACCTTCGCCGCCTTCGAGGCGGTTCCGTGACGAACGACGCGCCTCGAGCACCGCCCCCGACCGATATCAACGCCGTGGCCGACCCGACCGAGACGCCTCCAGCACCAGCGACGCCTGCCGATGGCGCGCTCGACGGCGATCTCATCCCGCCGCCTTCGCACCCGCACGCGGCGCTTGCGCGCGCCGCGCTGCTCGCGCTCGGCACCCTCCTCGTCATCACGGGCGTGATCCTCACGATTCTGCCCGTGGTGCCCGGCTTCCCGCTCACCATCCTCGGCATGCTGATGATCACAGGCTCGAGCCGCACCATGCGCGGGCTCGTGAACTCGATCGAGCGGCGGCTTCCGACCTGGGTGCGTCGGATCACGCGAAAGGCCATGCGGCCGCTCATCCGCCGCTTCGGAGACATCTGACATGACAGAGGACGACGGAACCGCGGAATCGCCCGATATCGACGCTGTCGACCGCGCGTGGCTTGCGCGAAAGGCCACGGTGGGTTCGGTGGTCCTTGGCGCGCTGTCGATCGTGACCAGCCCGTTCGCGCTCGGCCTGCTGTTCGGGGCGCTGGCGCTGCGCGGGTCGATCGACATGCGGCGGCGCGGCATCCGCGGGCCGCTTCCGCCCGCGGGCATCGCGCTTGGATTCACAGGCATCGTGGCCAGCGTCGCGTTCGCCGTGGCGTGGGGTTCGCTTCTCGTCGGCGTGCTTCTTGGGCGCGACGCCATGCGGCAGGCCGAGCAATGGAAGGGCCGCACGGTCGAGCAGCGGATGGTGGCGGTCGATGGCGGTTCCGCAGTCTCCTTCGCGCTGGTCGCCGATCGCTCCGAGTGCGCGCGCACGGCGCTGCTCTTCGTCGATGGCGTATCGGCCGTCACGCCGGACGCGATCGCCGCCGTCGCCGCTGCGCACGCGCTCCACCCGACATGCTGCGTGGCCATCGTCGCGCTCGATCGCGACCCGGCGGCGGTGCGCGCCGCCATGGTCGCCGCAGGTGCCGCTCTCCCGCTGCTCGCGCCCGATCGACCGCTTCCTCCGCCGCTCGATATGGTCGCCGCGATCCCCACGCTCGTCGTGATCGGGCCCGACGGGCGGATCGAGACAGCGCTCGTGGGCGTGCGGCCGCGCGAAGACCTCGAGCTGCTGTTCAGCGGCCAGGCCGCGCTCGGTCCGAGCGCGACGCAGGCCCGCTAGGCGCCGAGCCAGCGCGCGCGCAGAGCCTCGCGGCCCCTCGCAGACCACATCCGCTGCACCGCGGGCAGTGCCAGCATCTCGTCGACATAGTCGCCGTGCATGCGCACCGCGCGCTTCAGTCGCTCGGCCAGCACGGGCGGAGCCTGCCGGTCGTTCAGGTTCTCTCGGCCGACCTGCGCGATGCGCGGACCGAGATCGGCGCCCAGGAACCCGCGCAAGACCTCGGTCTTCACCGCGTCGTCGAGATCCGCGCGCAGCACGAGGGCGTCGAACCGCCCCGCCGTCCAGCGCGACCAACCGCGTTCCGCGTCGAAGGCGCCTTCCGCGAGCGGATCGACGCCGATCGTCCGCGAGAACTCCTCGGTCCACCACACGCTGCTCGACGCGTGCGGAAACCCGGCCCGAAAGCGCCGCCAGAGTTCCTCGGCCTCCATGAACGGGGCCTGCCGCCAGCAGGTGCGCATCCAATAGGCGCGGCCGAAGTAGGTGAAGTTCGAGATGTTGAATCCGATCGGTTCGCGCGCGATCGACACGATGCGGAGCGGCCGCACGGAACCCGCGCCGCCCGCCGCGAACAACGCCTCGCGGGTCGTGCGATGCTCGATCGCCTTGTGCCGAAGCAGCCCCTCGGGCGACACCATGGAGGTTCCCGCTCCCGGCCAGAAGTGCCGCGGATCGAGGTAGTGCACCTTCACCACCTCGAGCGCGTCGCTCGATGAAAGCGCCGCGGCGACCGCAGTCGACGCGCTCTTCGTGGCGCTGTACACGACCACGATCGGCTTTCCGCTTGCCATCTGCGCCTCGAGCCGCAGCCGCTGCCGCCGCTCGCTGATGGGAAACCGAGCCCAGTCCTGCGCGAACCGCAGCGGCGTGTTCAGGGTCTCGACGACATCGCGCAGCCGCGGGGCGAGGGGAATGGAACGCGATTCATCGCTCATGTATGCTGGCCTTCAGCGTATCCGAACTTTCGCCCCGCGCCGACCGCTATCCTTGCGCCATGCAGCGCGCGCCTCGCATTCCACGCACGGTTGCCGAGCACGGCGGCCCGATCGTGGGCGTCGATGTCGAGACCGCCTGCTCGGCGCACGGAGCGGTGTGCGCGCTCGGCGTCGTCGTGGTGCACCGCGGGCGGGTTCTGCGCGAATCGCACTGGTTGCTCGACCCGGGCACCGACTTCGACCGGCGCTTCATCGCGATCCATGGCATCCGACCCGAGGATGTGCGTGGAAGGCCGCGCCTTCGCGCCGCATGGAACGAGGTCCGCGCGTTCATCGACGATGCGGTCGGCGCCACCGAGGAGCCCATGCTGATCGCAGGCGCCGCGCCCGGCGTGACGCCCCTGTTCGTCGCGCACAACGCCCAGTTCGACAAGCGCCAGATCGAGGCCGCGGTCGGCGAAGGGCTTCCCTTTCGGCTTTCGTGCACCGTCGCGATGTCGCGCCGCGCCTTCCCGGCGCTCGAGCGGCACAACCTCGCCACCGTGGCCGCGCACCTTCGCATCGCGCTCAAGCACCACGACGCGCTCAGCGACGCGCGCGCCTGCGCGCTCATCGCCCATCACGCGATCCGGGCGGGTTCGGGCGCCTGAACTCAGCGCTCGTGCCGCTTCGTCGGCGAGTTCCCGCACCCCGAGCCGAGCGACCCCGATCCGCACCAGCGGCACTTGGCGCCCGGGCCATGACGGTGCCGCTTCGAAGGCGAGTTCCCGCAACCAGAGCCGTAGGAACTGCTGCCGCAGAACTCGCAGCGGCTCGCGTCGCCCGAATGCTCATGCTTGCCGTGCGGGCTGTTGCCACAGCCGGAGCCATACGAGGTCGAGTTGCAGTAGCGGCAGCGGGTCGAAGGCATGGTTTCCCTCGTCACCTCATGCGCCGTCGCCGACCGCCGAGCGCACCAAGAAGTGCACGATCGTGGAATGCACCACCACATCGTCGCCCGAGGGGCTCCAAGTCGCGTCCACGACGGCATCGCCCGGCGCTCCCGCGCCAACGGCAACGCCAGGCATGATCCGCACATCGATCTCGGCGGGCGAAGCAGCCAGCCGCCACCCTCCAAGCTCATCTTCGGCCGCGGCACCCTGCGAGAGCGAGATCGTGATCTCGACCTCGGTCAGCGTCAGGCTGCCGAATCGCCGCGCCAGCGCCTGCAGGACGGGGCCCGCGCCCTCGGGCAGCGAGCCTCCGCGCCCTTCGGCCCGGGTGCCCACGAGGACGCCCCGAACGAGCAGGTCCTCGAAGGACCGCTCGACCTCGGCACGCGGTCGTTCGTCGTAGGTCGGATCCACAGGGTGCTTCCCAAGGCGCGCGGACAAACCCGCCGCCTAACGAAACGGACGGCCCTCTCGGG
>JBJTOV010000212.1:0-6006 GCA_046074745.1 Planctomycetota bacterium
CGCCGCGGTGCGCCAGGAGATCATGCGGAGGGCGAGCGCCGACCGCGTGGCCGCGGCCGCCGCCTCGGCCGGCGAGCTGACCACGCTGCGCGAAAGCGCGTCCAAACTGGTCCGCCCGCGCACCACCACCCCGGGCGAGGCGCTGGCGGCCGTGAAGTCGGCGTGACGCGTGGCCTGCACGGAACCGCGCTCGCTCGAACCCGCGGCCCGAACGAACCCGCGCCCGAACGAGCCTTGCCCGCGCGCGCGAAGCGCCCAAAGCTCTGCCCGGCCTCGGTTCGGCGCGCCCGATCGCGCCTGAACCCCGCGTTTCCAAGCGCATTGACGGGACCGCGGAAAGATCCGATACTCCCCGCCTCGAGCCTAGGGCTCATGGAGATCTGAAGATGGCGTCCCGATCTGGCGGTTCCACTGGTGTGATCGTTGCTCTGGTGGTCTTCGTCGTCCTCTGCGTGGCCTTCCTGTCCACTTCGGTGGTGCTGTACGTCAACATGACGGACGCCCAGAAGAAGGAGAGCGAGGCCAAGGCCGACCTGAACGCGTTCATCACCGCCTCGGAGCGCGACCGCGACGAGACCGCGACGCTGCGCAACGCGGCGGGCGGAGACAGCCTCTTCGCCTACCTGACCAAGCAGAACTCGGACTTCGGCAGCCTCGCGATCGGCGATGCCGGCGCCGACCCGACCAAGATCCGCGCAGCCCTCGGCCTCGGCGAGAACGAGACCGTGAAGGACGCCATGCGCAAGCTCGCGCAGGAGCGCGATTCGCGCTCGCAGGAGGCCGCGGGCCTGAAGACCCGTTCCGCCGACCTCACCAAGGAGATCGAGGCCCTCAACGCCCGCATCGCCGCCGCCGAGAAGGCCCGCGAAGAGGCCGTCGCGCAGGTCAGCGCCTCGATCAAGACCTACAGCGAGGCCGCCGACGGCTACCGCAAGCAGTTCGAGGAGGCGAAGGCCTCGCTCGACCAGGTGCGCGCCGACAACGAGTCGCAGTACACCTCGGCGATCGCCGCCCTGCAGTCGGAGGCCGACGCGCTGCGCGCCGAGCGCCAGCGCCTCGACCAGCGCGTCAGCGCGCTCCAGCGCAAGGTCGAGGCGACTTCGCTGAAGGCCTCGAACCCTGCCGCCGCCGTCGACGCGCGCGTGGTCGATGTCGACCCGCGCACCAACACCCTGTTCATCGACATCGGCGCCAACAAGCGCGTCGTGCCGGGCATGAGCTTCGAAGTGTTCGACGACGCCCCGTCGATCGCCGCTGCCGCCGAGTCGGGCATGCGCGGCAAGGCCAGCGTGCAGGTGATCAAGGTCGGCGACACGACCTCGACCTGCCGCATCGTGCGCGGCTCCGCGGCGCGCCCCGTGGTGAAGGACAATGTCCTCGCCAACGCGGTCTTCAATCCGAACTACCGCTACAAGTTCCTCGTCCACGGCAAGTTCGATGTGAACGGCGACGGCAAGCCGACCACCGCCGAGGCCGACTCGGTGCGCGCCCGCGTGCGCGAATGGGGCGGCGAGGTGGTCGAGGGCGATGCCCTCACCGGCGACCTCGACTTCCTCGTCCTCGGCTCGCAGCCGGCCGAGCCCGCGCCGCTTCCGTCGGACGCGACCGAGACGCAGACCATGGCGTACACCGACGCCCGCAACGCGCGCGAGCTCTACATGTCGCTCTTCCAGGCGGCCGCCGACGCCGAGATCCCCGTCCTCAACTGGACGCGGTTCGAGTCGCTCACCGGCACCGTCAACCGCTGAGCCGCCGCGGGCGGAAACAAGCCCGTGTCGATCGCCATCGAACTCTCCCAATACGCGGCGGCCAGAACGGTCGCCGCGCTTCTTTCCCCGTTCGATCCCGAGCAGAACCTGGCGACGGCCCGCGCCTTCGGAAGGCTGTACGCGCGCTGCTCGGCCAAGCGCCGCGAGCGCGCGCGCACGGGCGTGGCCCGCGCGTTCCCCACGCTTCCGATCGAAACGCAGCGCGCGATCGTCGACGCGTCGATCGGCCACATGTTCGGCCTGTTCATGGTCGACGCGTTCGCCATGCCGCATGTGGTCGGGCGCGAGAGCTGGCCCGGGCGGATCCGCGTGGGCGGCGTCGAGCGCGCGATGCGCCACCTCGTCGCCGACAAGCCGTGCATCTTCGTCACGGGCCATGTGGGCAACTGGGAGATCCTCGGCTACGCGCTTGCGCTCGCGGGCCTGCGCATGACCGCGCTCGCGCGCCCGCTCGACAACCGCTTTCTGAACGACTGGCTGCTCGGCGTGCGGCAGAAGACGGGGCTGCGCGTGATCACCAAGTTCGGCGCCACCGACGAGATCCAGCGCGTGATCGAATCGGGCGGCAAGATCGGCTTCATCGCCGACCAGAACGCGGGCAACGACGGGCTGTTCGTGCCGTTCTTCTCGCGCCTCGCGTCGACCTACAAGTCGATCCCCCTGCTCGCCATGCGCTACGAACTGCCGATCGTGTGCGGGTACGCGCGGCGGCTCGACGGCGCGTTCCGCTACGAACTGCGCGTGACCGACTGCATCGAGCCCGCCGACTGGAGCGACGCCGACGACCCGATGCTGTACATCGGCGCGCGATTCAACCGCGCCATCGAGTGGATGGTGCGCGAGAGCCCCGAGCAGTACCTGTGGGTGCATCGGCGCTGGAACTCGCGGCCGAAGCACGAGCGCGAGGGCGAGCCCATGCCCGAGCGCCTGCGCCGCAAGCTTGCGGCGCTTCCTTGGATGACCGATGCGCTGCTCGCCGACCTCGCGCATCCGATCGGCGAGCCGACCGATCCCGCGGCGACCTCGCCCGCGGGCGCACCTGCCGCGATCGATCCGCGCTACCGCGCTCCGTCGGCGGAGGCCCTCCGATGAACGGCCGCTTCCTCGACCGCTCCATCGCGCTCGTCGACGACGACCCCGACATCCTGCAGTCGATGGAGATGGCGTTCCGCCACGAGGGCGCGCGCACCATGGTGGCGGGCGACGGCCTCGGCGCGCTCGGCATCGTGCGCGGCGAACGCGGCGAACGACCCGAGCTCCTCGTGCTCGACATGATGCTGCCGCGCAGCTCGGGCCTGCTTGTCCTCGAGAAGATGCAGGAAGACGGCATCGCGCTGCCCGTGATCATGGTCACGGCGAACCTCGGCAAGCGCCACCGCGAGTTCGCGCTCGGGATCGGTGCGCGGGCGTATCTCTTCAAGCCCCTGTCGCTCGCGAGGCTGCTTGACACGGCTGAAGAGCTGCTTGGCGGGCGCGGATCCTGAGGGCGTGGCTTTGCGCTCGTAGATTCAAGATCATGGCTTCACGCTCGGGGCCTCAAGATCGGGGCTTGAAGATCGCATCCCGAGCGTCGGTCGGCCCTGCCTTGGCAAGCCATCGGGAAGCCCTCGGGAAGCCAACGGGAAGCCAACGGGAAGCCATCGGGAAGCCCACGGAAACCCTCGGGAAACCCACGCCACAGCGCCGAGACCGCGTCGGAGCACCGCGATCGCTTCCGCTATGATCGCCGCCCGATGTCGCTTGGCCTGTACATCCTCCAGCGCCCGCTCTCGCGCCGCGCGGGCGCCGAGGCACAGCCGCTCGGCTCGCGCACCGAGGTGCTCGCGGCCTTCGCGCGCATGAACACCGCGCCCGAGCGGGCAGGCGGCGACGAACTCTTCGGCCCCGGCATCGAGGTCCAGCTTCCGCCGCATCAGGATCCCGTCATGCAGGCGGCGATCCGCGTGGTCGAGGAGGAGCTCTTCTCGGCGCTCTTCCTTGGCACCGAGGACGAGCGCCCGGGCAAGCTCGCGCGCGAAGTGCGGCAGCGCGGCTGGCAGCTGGTGAACCAGAGCGAGGGCCTGGTGTACCCAGCTGTGCGCGACGATGACGAAGACGAGGCGTGAACGCACCGAACCCGTCGGTTCCGGCATCGCGGGCGCAGGGTTGACCGAGGCGGCCGCGGATGGCGGCGCGCAGCGCGAGCCACGGCGTTCCGCGGACCTTTCCCGCAGTCGCGGCCGCACCCGGCTCGCTCATGTCCAGTAGTCGGCCCCCTTCCGACCCGCGGTGGCCCGTCGGGTTCTCAGACCGCCTGAACAGGGGCGCGGCGACTTGCCGTCCGCCCCGTTCGTTGCCATGATTCGCCTTCCGATGGACCGCACCGCGCGTCGATCAACCCCCTCGCAGGAGCTCGGACAGGCCAGCACGGCCTCCCTGCGCCTTGCCCCGGAAGCAGCCACGACTGCCGCCATGCCCCCGAAGCAGGCCGCCCGCGCCTTGGTCGAGGCCAAGGCGGTGCTGGTCGAGCTCGAGGCCAATCTGCGGATCGTCGAGGGGAAGCTGGCCGAGGACCGCCGTCAGGACCCGATCCGTCAGGTCACGGGCGTGAGCAGCCTCGAGTCGGCCATCGCCTCGACCCGCGACCTGATCGCGGCCCTCGAGACGGCGGCCACCCTCGCCGACGAAGCCGAGCGGATCTGAACGCTTTCTTGATGCAACCGCGCTGCCGCGCCCGCGTCAGGCCGCAGAGGCCTGCGCGCGCTCGGGCACCAGCTCGCGCACCAGTTGCGCAACGCCCGCGGCATCGCGCGAACGGCGGCTCGGCGCCAGCGTCGACAGCATGCGCTCGATCCACGCTGCGTCGGGCACCGCAAGGCCCCAGATTCGGATGTCGGGGTGTCGCGACTCGCGGATGGTCTCGGCGTCGAGCGCGAGCTCCTCGAACAGCTTCTCGCCCGGACGGATGCCCGTGTACTGCACCGCGATCTCGCCCGTCGACGCCGAGCCCGACGCCTCGGGGAACACGGGCGCCAACCCGTGCATCTCGATGAAGCGCTTGGCGAGGTCGACGATGCGGAACGGCGCGCCCATGTCGAGCACGAACACCTCTCCGCTCGCGGCCGAGCGGTCGGTGAGCGCCGCCGCCTGGATGACCAGGCTCGCCGCCTCGGGAATCGACATGAAGTAGCGCGTCATGCGCGGATCGGTGACGGTGACGGGGCCGCCGTCGGCGATCTGGCGCTTCCAGGTCTCGAGCACCGAGCCGGAGCTGCCAAGCACATTGCCGAATCGCACCAGCGAGCACGCGGTGCCCGAGATGCGGTTCGCATGCTGCACATACAGCTCGGCGAGCCGCTTGGTCGAGCCCATGATCGAAGTCGGGTTCACGGCCTTGTCGGTCGAGACCATGACGAAACGCTCGGATCCCACGGCGATCGCGGCGTCGACGGCGCTCTTCGTGCCGAACAGGTTGTTGTCGACGGCAAGGCCCGGGTGGTCCTCCATCATCGGCACATGCTTGTGCGCCGCGGCGTGGAAGACGATGTCGGGCTCCTCCTCGCGGAAGAGCTCGAGCGTGGCCTCGGCGTCGACCACATCGTGGAGCGCCGCGCGGCGGGCGAGGTTCGGGTGGCGGCGCGCGATCTGGCGGTCGATCTCGAAGAGCGCGTTCTCGCTGCGCTCGACCATCACGAGCTTCTCGGGGCCGAAGCGGGCGATGATGCGGCAGAGCTCGCTTCCGATCGAGCCGCCCGCGCCCGTGACGACGACCACGCGGCCACCGACGGTGGCGCGCACCGACGCCTCGTCGATCATGCGCGGCGGGCGTCCGATCAGGCGCTGGAGGTCGACATCGATCTCGGTGCGCGGTCCGATGCCCGCGATCTGGTCTTCGAGCGTGGGCATGAAGCGATCGGCGATTCCCATGCGGCGCAGGCGCGTGCGCACCGACATCAGGAGTTCGGACATCACCGAAGGCAGCGCGATCAGCGCGACCGCGGGTCGGCGCGTGGCGCAGATCGACTCGAGCCGCTCGAGCGTGCCGAGGACGGGCGCCGTGCCGCTCTCGGTCGGCGAGCCCGGTCCGACATGCACGCGGCCGAGCACGACGGGCGACGACGGCACCAGCGTTAGCTGGCGCTCGAGCAGGTCGCATGCCGAGGGTGGTCCGATCAGGATCGCGGTGTTTGCCATGGCGTTGCCTTCGCTGTTCCGTCCGTAGGGCCTGCGCGGTCTGCGCGGGTCGTGCGGCCGAGGG
>JBJTOV010000213.1:0-3604 GCA_046074745.1 Planctomycetota bacterium
GCGCGCCGCGCAGGTCGTGCGCCGCACCGTGCGCGGCGCGTAGCGCCTGCAGGCGCCGTCAGATCCCGAGGAACTCCTCCGCCGTGCCCGCAAGCATGCGCGCGCGGTCGGCATCGCTGATTCCCGCCATCGCGCGGATCATCGACCCCGCCACGCGCTCGCCGAGCGGGAACGGATAGTCGCTGCCAAGCGCAAGCCGTCGCGCGCCCACCGAGTGGATCAGGAACCGCAGCGCCGCCTCGTCGTGCACCAGCGTGTCGAGGTAGAAGCGCCCGAGCTGCTCGCGCGGGTCGACATCGCAGTCGACCGCGCAGAGGTCGGGCCGCTCGCGAAACCCATGCGCGATGCGCCCGATCGTGAACGCCAGGCTTCCGCCGCCGTGCGCCAGGCACACCTTGAGCGCGGGCAGCCGCGCCAGCACGCCGCCGAACATCAGCGAGCACGCCGCGCGCGCGGTCTCCGCGGGCATGCCCACGAGCCACGGCAGCCAGTACTTCGCAACGCGGTCCTGTCCGAGCATGTTCCACGGATGGATGAACACCGCGGCCCCGCGCCGCGCGCAGTGCTCGAAGAACGGGAAGAGCTCGGGCGCGTCGAGGTTCCACTCGCTGCGCGCGGTGTTCACATTCGAACCGATCTCGACGCCGCGCATGCCGAGCGCATCCATGCAGCGGTCGAGCTCCCGGCACGCGAGGTCGCAGTCCTGGAGCGGCACCGTGCCGAGGCCCGCGAAGCGCGCGGGAGCGGCGCGCACCGTCTCCGCGATGTGGTCGTTCAGATGCCGCGCAAGCTCGAGCGCCGCCTGCGCGGGCTGGTGGTACGAGAACATCACCGGAACCGTCGACAGCACCTGCATCGACACGCCGTGCGCGTCGCAGTCGGCGATGCGCGCCGCGGGGTCCCAGCAGTTCGCCTCTATGTCGCGGAAGTGGCGCCCGTCGATCGTCATGCGCGCGCACGCGCAGCCCGAGCCGTGCGCGGCGAGGTGCTCGATCGCAGGCCATCCGCGGGTACCCGCCTTCGCGGCCATGTCGGGCCACGAGGGGGGGAGGATGTGCGTGTGGAGATCGATGACGCGCATTGCGGTGCCCTCGGCGTTCCCGCGCGCAGGTTATCCGTTCCTTCAGGCAAACGCCGCAGCCGCCGCCCGTCCCGCGCCGATGTACGATCTTCCTTCTCCAGCCGTGTCCCACGCGCGCGCACAGCATCTCTCCACGAAGGCCCTCGCGGGCCTCGCCATCGGAGCCGTCGGAGTCGTCTTCGGCGACATCGGCACCAGCCCGCTGTACGCGCTCAAGGAGAGCTTCGCGCACCTCAAGCACCTCGGCCAGGCGATGGACGAGACCTATGTGCGCGGCCTCCTGTCGCTCGTGTTCTGGCTGGTCGTCTTCGTCGTCAATGTGAAGTACATCTTCCTGATCACCCGCGCCTCGAACCGCGGCGAGGGCGGCATCTTCGCGCTGCTCTCGCTGATCCCGCGCGGGCTGTCGGCGAAGTCGCGGCGCGGGCGATTCATCCTGTCGATGCTCGCGATCGCGGGCGCGGGGCTGCTGTTCGGCGACGGCATCATCACGCCGTCGATCTCGGTGCTCTCCGCGATGGAAGGCCTGAAGGTCGCGAACCCCGTGCTCGAGCCCGCGATCATTCCCGCCACGATCGCGATCCTCGTCGGGCTCTTCTACTTCCAGCAGTTCGGCACCGCGCGCATCGGCGTGATCTTCGGCCCCATCATGGTGGTGTGGTTCAGCGTGCTCGCGATCCTCGGCGTGTTCGGGATCATGAAGCAGCCCGATGTGATCGGCGCCGTGAACCCCATGTATGCGATCGAGATGATCCGCCTGCACCCGTTCGAGGTGTTCGTGCTGCTCGGGTCGATCGTGCTGTGCGTGACGGGCGCCGAGGCGCTGTACGCCGACATGGGCCACTTCGGCATCAAGCCGATCCGGCTCGGCTGGTACCTGCTCGTCGGCCCCGCGCTCATCCTGAACTACTTCGGGCAGGGCGCGGTGCTGCTGAGCGCGCCTCCGCCGCAGGGATCGGAATTCAACCCGTTCTACGCGCTGGTGCCCGAGGCGCTCGTGATCCCGATGGTCGTGCTCGCGACCTGCGCGACCATCATCGCGAGCCAGGCCATGATCTCGGGCGTGTTCTCGATCGCGCGCCAGGCGATCCGACTGAACCAGCTGCCCCGGCTCGAGGTCGTGCACACGAGCACGGAGCAGGAAGGCCAGATCTACCTGCCGTCGCTCAACGGCCTGATGCTGGTGGGCTGCCTGATCACCGTGCTCCTGTTCCCGAGTTCGTCCGAGCTCGCGGGCGCGTACGGCATCGCGGTCACGCTCGACATGGCGATCACCACGCTGCTCTTCGCGGTGGTCGCGCGGCGCTTCTGGCGCTGGCGGCGCCGCTGGGTCATGCTCCTCATCGGACTGTTCCTCGTGGTCGATGTGGTGCTCGTGTCGGCGAACATGCTCAAGCTCGCCTCGGGCGGCTGGTTCGCGCTGCTGATCGCGCTGATGGCGTTCATCGTGATGTCGACCTGGGTGCAGGGCTCGTTCCACATCGGGAAGAAGCTGGCCGAGGACGCGCAGTCGATCCACGAGTTCCTGGCCACCCTGTGGACCGACGCGATCCCGCGCGTGCCCGGCACCGCGGTGTTCCTGACCACGAACTACAACACGCCGCTCGCGCTGAAGCACTTCGTCGAGCACGCGCATGTGCTGCACCAGCAGGTGGTGCTCGTCACGATCGTGTCGTCGAACCTGCCCGTCGTGCCGCCCGCGCGGCAGGTCCGCGTCGAGTGGCTGCCCGACGGCGTGTGGAAGATCACGGCGCTGTGCGGCTTCATGGAGAGCCCGAACATCCCGCGCTTCCTCGAGCGCGCGAAGGCGCACGGGTTCGACTTCGATCCCGAGCAGACGACCTACTTCGCGCGCAGGACCTCGGTGGTGCCGACGGGCACCTCGAAGATGGCGGGCTGGCGCAAGCGCCTGTACTCGGCGCTTTCGCGCAACTCGGTCGACGCAACGCGCTCGTTCAACCTGCCACCTGACCGAGTGGTCGACTTCGGCGCGCAGGTCGAGCTGTAGCGGAGATCGCCGCCGCCGTAGTCGGCGGGTGCCCATCCCGTAGGCGATGGGTCGCCCAGTCCGACGATCTCGCGTGGGCCGCGGCGCGAGGCGCCGGTCCTTCACCGCCGCCCGGTGGGCGGCGCGTCGTGCCGAGACTGGTGTATCGGCGACCTATCGTCTTCGAGATGGGCACCCGTCGGCCTTTGGCCGACGGCGTCGGTTGACATGGCGATGGTCCGTCGTCGCCCTTCGGGCGGGTGGAAGATCGTCGTTTCGTCCCGGCGTATCGCCGCCCCTCGGTCGGGCCGTGTCTGGAAGCCCGTCGTGTCGACTCGGCACATCGCCGCCCCTTGGTCGGTCCGTGTGTGAAAGCCCGTCGTGTCGACTCGGCCCATCGCCGCCCCTCGGTCGGTCCGTGTGTGGAAGCCCGTCGTGTCGTCCCGGCACATCGCCGCCCCTCGGTCGGGCCGTGTGTGGAAGCCCGTCGTGCCGACTCCGCACATCGCCGCCCCTCGGTCGGGCCGTGTGTGGAA
>JBJTOV010000214.1:0-8003 GCA_046074745.1 Planctomycetota bacterium
GAACGCCTGCATGAACTGGTCGAGGAAGTTGCGGCGCACCGCGATGTACACGCTGCGGCGGCCCGCGCCATCGACCGGCCCCGACGCGCCCGGCCGCCCGCGCCCCTGCATGTGCTCGGTCAGGTGCACGGGCACGCTCGGCCCGCCCATCGTGCGGTCGATGCGCCCCGATGCGGCGAGCATGGCGTCGCGGATCGCCTCGGCGTCGAGCCTGCGCACGGGAAGCGGCGACCACGCGGCGGGCGGGCACTCCGCGGCCTCGGGCGCCGCGTGATAGGCCCGCGTCATCACGATCTCGCGGATGAGCGACTTGAATGTCGCGCCGCGCGCGAGCTTCAGAGCGAGGTGGTCGAGAAGCTCGGGGCTCCACGGCGCGGCGCCGAGCTGGCCGAAATCATCGGGCGTCTCCACGATCCCGCGGCCGAAGAGCTTCAGCCACACGCGGTTCGCGGTGGTGCGCCAGAGAAACGGCCGCGCGGGATCGGTCAGTGCCTCGACGAGTTGCAGGCGTCCGCTTCCCTCGAAGCTGCTTCCCTCGAAGCTGCTTTCCTCGAAACTGCTTTCCTCGACGCTGCTTCCCTCGAAACTGCCGCGCTCGAAACTGCTTCCCCCGAGGCTGCTGCCCGCAAGGCGGCTTCCCTCCACGCTCACTCCTTCGACGCTCACTCCTGCGGGTTCTCCATCGCCTGCTGCGCGGCCCGAACCGAGGATCGCAAGCCGCGCGCGCGGCACGGGCTCCCCGTAGCTGCGCGATGCGCCGCGCACATGAAGCGGCTCGTCGTGCGAACCGCCCTCGTCGGCCACCAGCGCGCGCACGGGCGGCGCGCACGCACGCAGCGCGTCGCGCGCAGCCACGGCACGCGCCCGCAGCGGCTCGGCGGACTCGCGAAGCGCGAGCGGCACGTCGGAATCCCACGCGCCTGCAGGCGGCGCGGGCGAGTCGCTCGCCACGATCGCATCGACCTCGATCCACCCCGCGCCGTCGTCGATCAGCTCGATGTACGCGCGCTCGCCGAGGAACCGCGACAGGTCGAAGGTCTCGGCGCGCCACTCGAACTCGCGCGGATCGCGCGCGGCCTGCGCCGCATCGATGCCGCCGAGCCTGCGTCGCATGCCTTCGAAGAGCAGCGCGTTCTGGTCGTCGAGCCAGTAGTTGTCGATGATGTTGCGGATCCACGCATCGTGACCGCGCAGGCGCACATGCAGATAGCGCTTCGCGATCGTGAAGGCGGGCGAGCGCGCGCTGCCCACGAGCGCTGCGTCGCCGCGCGCGCTGTCGATGGTTCCCGATTCGGCAGCACGCAGCGTTCCATCGGCCGCAAGCGCCGCGCTTTCACCCGCCGCGGCGAAGGCGTGTCCCGAGCGCGTCCACGCCGCGCCGCCGTCTCGAGCAGCATCGATCAATGCGGCGTCGGGCGAAAGCACCGCGGCCTCGGCCGCAGGCGCAGCGCGCACGGCCTCGGCGAGCGCCGACCACAGCTCGCGCGCGGCGCCCGAGGCGCGCGGATCGCTGTCGAGGAACCCCTCCACGCGCCGCGTGTTGCGCGCCACGCCCGCGAGCGCGAAGAAGTCGGTCGCGGGAATCGGGTCGAACTTGTGGTCGTGGCATCGCGCGCACGCAACCGAGAGTCCGAAGAGCGAGCGCCCCGCCACATCCACCGTCAGCGCGATGCGGTCGGCCTCGTCCTGCCGCGGGTCGACGGGCGCGTGCGTTGCGGGCCCGAGATGCCACCACGCGGTGCCGATTGGCGCGGCGTTCGGCAGCCCAAGCGCGGCGCGCGGCGGCATGAGGTCGCCCATCAGCTGCTCGGCCACGAAACGCGCAGGCGGAAGATCGGCGTTGAACGCGTCGATCACATAGTCGCGGTAGCGCCACGCGTTCGGGATGTCGTAGTCGAACTCGTGCGCCAGGCTCTCGGCGTAGCGCGCAAGGTCGAGCCAGTGCCGGCCCAAGCGCTCGCCGAACGCAGGGTCGGCGAGGTACCGGTCGACGAGCGCCGCGAAGGCCGCGTCGCTCGGGTCGGCCGCGAATGCGCGCACATCGGCCTCGTCGGGCGGAAGACCGCGCAGATCGAACGAGACCCGCCGCACGAGCGACTCGGGCGCGGCGTCGCGCGCAGGCGCGGCAAGGCCCACCCGCTCGCGGGTCGCGAGCACGAAGCGGTCGATGTCGCTCCGGCACCACGCGTGGTCGTGCACCGCGGGCGGCTGCGCGTCTCGCATCGCGGTGAAGGCCCACGGTTCCGTGTACTGCGCGCCGGCCTCGATCCAGCGGCGCAGGATGTCGACTTCCGCCGCCGCGAGCGGTTCGCCCACGGGCGGCATGCGCTCGTCGGGGTCGGCGTGCGCCACACGCGCAAGCACCGCGCTCGCCTCGGGATCGCCGGCGACGATTCCCCGCACGCCGTCCGCATGCATCGCCGTCGCGCCCGCGAATGTGTCGAGCCGCAGCCCCGCCTTGCGCGACTCCGCATCGGGTCCGTGGCACGCGTAGCACTTCGCGGCGAGGATCGGCCGCACCTCGCGATCGAAGTCGGGCGGGGCCGCGAGGGCCGCCGTGCACGCCAGCGGCGCCGCCGCAAGGAACACCAGCCGGGCGCTCGGCATGGGGCGGAGCATGGCGTTGGAAACACGGGCCATCGGCTGGCAAGTATGGCACGGGCCGCGCCCTCTTGGAAGGCGCGGCCCGCGGTACGGTCGAGTTTGTCGAGGGGCGGATCAGTCCCAGGTCGCGAGCAGCAGGCCGAGATCGATGGCGTCGGTGCGGCCGTCGCCGTTCAGGTCCGCCCCGCTTCCGCCCCACGCGGCCAGCAGAATGCCGAGATCGGCGCTCCCGACCACGCCGTCGAGGTCGAGATCGCCGGCTGCGCGCTCGCAGGAGTCAAGCTCGAGATTGCCGTTGGTGTCGAGCTGGCCGCTGCCGAACGCCGCGTCCCACTCGATCTCGTTGCGATCGGCCTGGCCGTTGTTGTTGCAGTCGACGCATGCACCCGCAACGATCGACAGGCGCAGCGACGAGTCGCCGAGGTCGTAGTTGTAGACGCGCATCGTGTGCGTGCCTGCGTCGAGGCACAGGTAGCCCGCGTCGCCGTTGCAGTTCTCATCGGGGTCGAACGCGATCTCTTCGCCGTCGATGAACGAAGGGTCGCAGTAGCTTCCACCGTCGATCTCGTAGCGCAGCAGCGTGGGCGCGCTCAGCGTGAAGTCGCACTGAAGGTCGAGCGATGCGCGCGGCGCGCCGCCGAAGACCTCGGCCCCGATCACGGTCGAGGTCGCGGAGCCCGTGCCGAACTGCCCGCCGCAATCGGGATCCTCGCCCGAGCACGGCACCGACGGGCACGCGAGGTCGGACATCGCGAACGACCACGCGTTCTCCGCGGTGCAGGTCCAGCTCAGGCCGTCCGAGTCGCTCGAGTCGATCGATCCGCCCTCCTCGATCGCCGCGGACGAAAGGCTGCCCGCAAGCACGGTCAGCGTCACGGTGCCCTCGGTGGTCGCGCCGAAGGGCCAGCCGACCACGAATGCCACGGTCGCGCCCGCGGGCACAATCATCTCGCCGCCCTCGAACGGAGCACCCTTGCTGCTATAGGCCTCGACGCCCGCCGCCTCGCAGCGGAGCGTTGCGCCGCCGGGGCCAGCCGTCACCGAGAACGGAATGCCGAGCGACGCCGAAGTCGCCGAGGACACGCCGATCGACAGGCCCGACGCCGACAGGCAGGTGCTCATCTCGAGCTGGGTGGTGCTGCAATCGATGCTCGAGTCGGCGCAGCCGCCCGCAGCCACCTGCGCGGCTTCGACCGCAATGCTCGCGACGGTGCCGCAGTACTGCGCCGACGCACGGAACACCGCAGAGGTGATCTGCTGCGGCGCAGCGAAGGCCGATGGAGCGACCAGCAGGCCAGCGAGCAACGCAGGGACGACGAATCGTGTCTTCGACATGTGTGTTCCTTGGCGCCACCGATCGAAGCGCCTGTTCGCCGAATGATCGCGCGGTCCGTTCCCGCAGAGCATGGGGCTCTGTCCCGCACCGTCCTCGATTGCCCGACATCGGAACCGCGACCGTGCGCGGCGTCCGCCCTCGGCAGGACGCGGCCTCGGGCCGTCGAAGATCGGAGCGCGGAGGGTCAAACCGACAGATTTGGCTGTTGACGCGCCGCCGCGGCAACGGCTAGAGCGCTTCGGCGAGCAGCTGGCGCATGGCCGCAAACGCCCGAGTGGCGATAACTTCGCGGTAGAAGAGCCCGTTCGCCCTGTCGTGCGCGTGCGGGTTGGTGAACGCGTGGCCCGTGTGGCCATAGGCCACGACCTGCCAGTCGGCCTTGGCGGCCGTCATCTCGCTGGCGAAGCCGAGCATCGCTTCGGGTGTGGCCATCGGGTCGTCGTAGCCGTGCAGGGCAAGCACCTTCGCGGCGATCGGCGCCTGCGTGCCGAGCGCGGGCGGCGTGAACAGCGCGTGGAAGCCGATCGCTGCCTTCAGCCCGGGGGCGTTCGCGCGCGCGAGATCGAACGCGCACAGGCCGCCGAAGCAGAAGCCGATCGCGCCGATGCGGTTCGGATCGCCGCCCGCGATGCCGCGCGCGAAGCCGACGGCCGCAAGCAGCCGATCGCGCAGGCGGGCGCGGTCCTTCACCCACGGCGTCATCAGCTTCGAGCACTCGTCGGGCGTCGAGCCGCGATTTCCCTTGCCGTACACATCGACGGCGAATCCGATGTAGCCGAGGTCGGCGATCATGTGCGCCTTCGAGCGTGCGAAGTCGTCCTGGCCCGTCCACGCGTGGATGACGAGCACGATCGGACGCGGCGCTGCGGAAGCGTCCTTCGGCATCACGATGTACCCCTCGAGGTCGGTTCCGTCGTGCGTGTGGACCGCGTAGCCGGTGTTGCTCATGGCGGCGGAGTGTATCGACGGAATCTGCTGCGGAAAAAGGATGCAGATTCGCGGAGGGTGTTCCGCGCCCCTTAGCCTCGCCGCGCGCCGTCGGATGGCGCTTCATGGGAGAAGGGAATGAACCAGCGTGATGATGTCGGGAGGGAGCGGCGCGATGCATCGCATGCCGCCTGGAATCGCAACGACCTTTCAGCGCGAGAGCGCAGGGTCGCGGGGGCGCCGTGCCCGCGGGATGGGCTTCGGGGCGCGCCTCGGAACGGCGATCGGACGGCGCGTCGGAATGGAGCTCGCGCGCGACGCATCGCCGCGGCCTGCATGGTGATGCTGCTTGCGGTTTCCGCGATCGCCGCGCGCAGCAGCGCGGTGCATGGGTCGCCGCCGATCGCTGCCCGCGAAATGCTCGCGGCGCCCACGGCCGAGGAGCTGCGCTACGGACACGCGGTCGCCGCGCGCGACGGATGGCTCGCGGTCGCTTCGCCCATGCTCGACGACGATGCAGCGGGGCTCGGTGCCGTCGATCTGTACAGGCTGGCCGCTGACGACGCGGGGCCGCGCGCGCGGCTCGTTGCGCGCATCGCGGGGCGCGAGCGGTTCGCGGGGTTTGGCGCCGCGGTTGCGATCGCGCGGGCCGAGGGTGAAGGGCTCGCGGCGAGGGGGTTTGAGGGGGATGGGCTTGAGGTTGGGGGGCTTGAGGGTGCGAGCCTCGAGATCGCCGTCGGCTGCCCGGCGCGCGATGGAGGTGCGGGCGCCGTCGAAGTGCATCTCGTGCGCCAGGACGGCGTGGTGGTCGCGCAGCCGCCGCCCGTGCCTCGCTCTGCGGAACAGGGGTGCGAGTTCGGAGCCACGCTTGCGCTTGATCCGAATTGGCTGGTCGTGGGTGCGCCGCGCGCATCGGTTGGCGGCCGATTCGATGCGGGGCGGGTCTCGGTCTTCACGCGTGGCGAGAGTCCGCCGCGAGGTTGGATCCACGCCTACGACATCTCGGCTCCCGAGGCGTCGGAGTCGGCGCAGTTCGGCGCAGCGCTGTCGCTGCATGACGGCGTGCTCGCGGTCGGGGCGCCCCGCGCACGCGTCGTCGGGCCAGAGGGCGACGAACTTGCGTCCGCTGGCGAAGTCGCGGTCTACCGGCTTGGTCGCACGGGCGCGGCGCATCTCGCCACGCTGCGCGCGCCGAAACCCGCACGGTGGGCGCGGTTCGGGAGTTCGATCGCAGGCGACGGCCCGCTGCTCGCCGTGGGCGCCGATGGCGACGAGTGCGGGGGCGTGCGCACGGGGGCGGTTCATGTCTTCGATGTTTCCCGCGCGGCGGCTCCTCGCCACCTGAGACGGCTCGCCCCTCCCGCCGAGTCACGGACCGTAGGAATGGGCTTCGGCGCCGCCGTCGCCATGCAAGGACCATTGCTGCTCGCAGGCGCACCCGGAACCGACCGCTGGATCGGGCCCGACTCCTCTCTTGCCACGACCGAGGACAGCGGCACCGCGTGGCTTCTCGATGCTCTCGCCGGCGCGGTGCTCGCGGAACTCGCGGCGCCCGAGCCGCTCGACATGGGGCTCTACGGCAGCGCGGTGGCGCTCGGCGCAACGGCGGGCGGCGCGTCGGCGGCGTTCGTCGGACATCGGTTCGTCGCCGAGGAAGCCACGGGCACCCACGCGGGCGTCGGGGTGTACGGTCGATGACCAGCCCCTGCACGAGAAGCCCGCAATGCACGCGCGTCGCGTCAGGCCGTTCCGTACCACTTTTCGAGCGTGGTCTTCCAGTCCGACACCGTCTCGCAGTCGATGAAGTCGCGCTTCACCTCGTCGCCGCGCGGATGGTGCGCCGCGAACTTGATGCCGAACTTGCGCATGCGCCGGCCGCCCGCGCCCTCGCCGTGCAGCTGCATGGCGAGATCGAAGTGCGACTCGAGCGCATGGCGCTGCTCGTCGAGCGTGGGCTCGCGCGCGGGTTCGCCCCGCATCAGCGCGCGGGCCTGCGTGAAGATCCACGGGTTTCCGATGCAGCCGCGCGCCACGCTCACGCCGTGCACGCCCGTGTAGTCGTGCATGCGGAAGATGTCGTCCACGGTCCACACATCGCCCGATCCGAACACGACCTTGTCGGGGTTGCGGGCCACGAGGTCGCGCAGGAACTCCCACTTCCCGGGCCCGAGGTACTTCTGCTGCACCGTGCGGCAGTGCACCACCGCCCACGCATAGCCGAGCTCGTACGACGCGTGGAAGATCTGCTCGAAGCGCAGCGCCATCTCGGGGGTGTCGTCGAAGGCGCGGCGCAGCTTCACCGTGCATGGAATGCGCGCGGGCACCACCAAGCGCACGGCGCGCAGGATCTCGATCGCCTCGTCCGGATACGCCAGGAAATGGCCGCCGCGGTTCGACTTCTTGATCTTCTTCACCGGGCAGGCCAGGTTGACATCGATGACATCGTAGTTCATGCCCACGAGCAGCTCGCTCGCGCGCGCCATCTCGTCGGGCAGCGTTCCCATCACCTGCCCCGCGATCGGGTGGTCGTCCAGGCCCGCCGCGACATTGTCCTCGATCTCCCCCATCCCGCACTCGGTGGCGAGGAGATCGGGGTCCTCCTTGCGCCGGCCCTTGCCGCCGTTGATCAGCGTGCGGTCGAGCAGCGCCTCGGTCACGCAGAACGGCGCGCCGTGGCGGCGCGCGACCAGCCGCATCGCGCCATCGGAGTAGCCCGCGAGCCCCGCCTGGAAGAACGGCGCGTCGAAGCCCTTCACCGTCGCGGGAATGCGCGGGTCCACGGTCCACGACCGCGCGATCTCGGCCACGGGGCGCGAGATCGGATAGTTGGGAAGGCCGCTGGGTTCGAGCTCGACCGACATAGTTCGTCTTGGGCGCACAGGACGCGAGGTTCGCGCCGCGACGCCGCGCAGGATAGGCGCCCGACCTCAGCGCGAGGGCATCCAGCTCTCGCAGATGCGCGGCCGCATGGGCGTCTCGGCGCAGTCGATGTGCACCATGAAGAAGCCTCCGCGGTGCCTGCGCACATTCGGCCACATCACCTCGCGGTCGGTCGCGGGAATCGGCAGCTTCTCGACATCATCGACATGGTGCCACTCGAGGCGGCCCTCGTCGAACTCGGAATGCGGGATCTCGT
>JBJTOV010000215.1:0-11596 GCA_046074745.1 Planctomycetota bacterium
GGCACACCGCGACCGGGTCGGCCTTGATCGCCTGGCACTCCTCGAACTCGTGGCCGCACGCGCGGCAGACATACTCGTAGGTCGGCATGCGCGGCTCCGTCAGGCTTCGGGCGCGACGGCGACCTTCGCGGGCCGCAGCACGCTCTCGCCGAGCTTCCAGCCGGTCTGGAAGCGCATGCTCACGCAGCCGGGCGCCACGCCTGCAGCGGCCTGGCGCATCACGGCGTCATGCTGCATCGGGTCGAACTCCGCGCCGGGCGCGGGGTCGATGCGCGAGATGCCGTTCTGCTCGAGCGCCTTCTGGAGCTCGGCGCGCGTCATCTCGATCGACTTCACCAGCTGCTCGATGGTCATGCGCGACGGATCCTGCGCAAGGCTGAGGTCGAAGTTGTCGAGGACGGGCATGAGCGCGCGGGCAAGCTGCGCGAGCCCCGCGCTGCGCGCGCGTGCCTCGTTCTCCACCGAGCGACGCTGGAAGTTCGCGAAATCGGCCAGCGCGCGCGTGCGCGCGGCCACGGCGTCGTCGCGTTCGGCGGCCAGGCGCTCGATCATCGCGGGAAGGCCCTCGGGGTCCTCGGTGGCGCCGCGCGGCGGCGGCGGGGGAGGGGGCGGCGGCGGCGGCGGAAGCTCGGGATCGGTCGTCTGCTCGGGGTGCATGGCGTTCGGTTCGCGAGGGTAGCGGCGTCAGTCGCCGAAGGGGTTGATCTTCTTCCAGAAGCTCTTCGCGTCGGTGCGCACCTCGAGCTTCTCCGTCTGCGCGTACTCCGACAGCAGGCGGCGCTGGTCGTCGGTGAGCTTCTTCGGCACCACGAGCTGCAGCACGACATGCAGGTCGCCGCGTTCGGTGGCGCGCGAGCCGACCTGCAGCGCAGGCATGCCCGCGCGCTCGACGACGACCACCTCGCCGTGCTGGCTGCCCGCGGGAATCTCGAACTCGACGGGCTTGCCGTCGATGCCCTCGAGCTTGACCTTCGCGCCAAGCGCGGCCTGTGCGAACGCCATCGGATGCACCGCGATCAGGTCGGTGCCGCGGCGCTCGACGAAGCGGTCGTGCCCGGCGACGCGCACCACCACATGCAGGTTGCCGCGCGGGCCGGTGCCATCGGGCGACGCCTCGGGCGGCGGCGGCTCGCCTTCGCCCGCGACGCGGATCACCTGACCATCCTCGATGCCCGCGGGCACGCGCACGCCGAGCTTGCGGCCCACCGACACGCGGCCACGGCCGCGGCACTTCTCGCACTTGTCGGTCACCACGGTGCGTCGCCCGCGGCATTCGGGGCAGGTGGCGACCATGCGGAACATGCCGCCGAAGCCCGTCTGGGTGACCTGTCCCTGCCCGCCGCAGGTGGTGCATGCGGCGGGCTTCGAGCCCGGCTTCGCACCCGAGCCGCTGCATCCGTCGCACACATCGAGCCGCTTGAAGTTCACTTCATGCTCGCGGCCCGAGAACGCCTCCTCGAGCGTGATCTCGACCTCGGTCTCGAGGTCGAGCCCCTGCGCGGGCCCGCGGCGCGCGCGCGGATCTCCGCCGCCCATCCCGCCGAAGATCTCGTTGAACATCGAGAAGATGTCGCTCACATCGCGCGAGCGGAAGTCGTGCACGGGGTTCTGGCGCAGGCCTGCGTGGCCGTGGCGGTCGTAGAGCTGCCGCCGCTCGGCGTCGGACAGCACCTCGTACGCCTCGGCGCAGGCCTTGAACTCGGTCTCGGCATCGGCGTTGCCCGGGTTCCGGTCGGGGTGCCACTTCATCGCCATGCGGCGATACGCACGCTTGATGTCGTCCTGCGACGCGGTCTTCTCGACCGCCAGGATCTCGTAGTAGCAGCGCGTCTGCGGCATCGCGTCCCTGCATGCGCACGGCCTGCGGCGGCGCGCGCCGCCCGCAGGCCGCGGGTTGGAAGCGGTGGCGCGCCCCTCAAAGCGCGCCGCCCAGGGATTTCGTCCACTCACCTCGCCCCCGACGGGGGCGGCGTCGTCCTTCAGCTCGGTCACGATCACATCGGTGGTCAGCATCAGGCCCGCGACGCTGGCGGCGTTCACGAGCGCGGTCTTGACCACGAGCGCGGGATCGATGATGCCCGACTTGACCAGGTCCTCGTACTCGCCGGTGGCGGCGTTGAAGCCCGTGTTCGTCTTGCCGGTGCGGATCTTCTCGACCACGAGGTCGCCGTCGAAGCCGGCGTTCTCGGCGATCTGCGCGCACGGACGCGCCATCGCCCCGGCCACGATGTCGAAGCCGTACTTCTCGTCGCCCTTCGCCTTCTTCTTCGCGTCGAGCACCGCGTCGATCGCGCGCACGAGCGCCACGCCGCCGCCCGGCACATAGCCTTCCTTCGCCGCGGCGCGGGTGGCGTGGAGCGCGTCGTCGACGCGGTCCTTCGTCTCCTTCATCGCGAGCTCGGTGGCGCCGCCGACCGAGATGATCGCCACGCCCGACACGAGCTTGGCGAGGCGCTCGTTGAGCTTCTCGCGGTCGTAGTCGCTGGTGGTGCGCTCGATCTGCGCGCGGATCTGGTCGGCGCGGGCGCCGATGTCCTTGGTCTTGCCGCCGCCCTGCACGACCGTGGTCTCGTCCTTCGCGATCACGACCTTCTTCGCGGTGCCGAGCTCCTTGAGCTCGACATCCTCGAGGCTGCGGCCGATGTCCTCGGCGAAGAAGGTTCCGCCGGTCACGCAGGCGATGTCGCCGAGCATGGCCTTGCGGCGGTCGCCGAAGCCCGGCGCCTTCACGGCGCACACCTGCAGCACGCCGCGCAGGCGGTTCACGACGAGCGCGGCCAGCGCCTCGTTCTCGACCTCCTCGGCGATGATGAGCAGCGGCTTGCCCGCGCTCGCCACCTTGTTGAGCAGGGGGAGGAGCTCGGCGAGGTTCGAGATCTTCTTCTCGTTGATCAGGATCAGCGGGTTCTCGAGCACGCACTCGGCGCGCTTCGGATCGGTCATGAAGTAGGGCGACAGGTAGCCCTTGTCGAACGACATGCCCTCGACATAGTCGAGCGTGGTGTCGGCGGTCTTGCCTTCCTCGATCTCGCACACGCCGTCGGCGCCGACCTTGTCGATCGCCTCGGCGATCAGGCGGCCGATCGCGGTGTCGTGGTTGGCCGACACGGTGGCGACCTTCTC
Organism: Planctomycetota bacterium; assembly: GCA_046074745.1. Classification (GTDB taxonomy): domain Bacteria; phylum Planctomycetota; class Phycisphaerae; order Phycisphaerales; family SM1A02; genus QWPT01. The sequence goes on from JBJTOV010000215.1 coordinate 3,124, forward strand.
GAGGTCGCCCTTGCCCTTGCACTTCTGGGCCATCTCGGTCACGGCGTCGGCGCCCGCGAGCGCGGCCGCGTTGATGCCGCGCTGGATGGCGACGGCGTTCGCGCCCGCCGCGATGTGCTTCAGGCCGCCGTTGAAGATCGCGCCCGCGAGCACGGTGGCGCAGGTCGTGCCGTCGCCCGCGACATCGGCGGTCTTCTTCGCGACCTGCTGCACCATCTTGGCGCCCATGTTCTCGAACGGCGCGGGAAGGTCGATCTCCTTCGCCACGGTCACGCCGTCCTTGGTGATCTGCGGGCCGCCGTAGCTCTTGGTGAAGAGCACATTGTGGCCGACCGGGCCCATGGTCACGGCCACGGCCTGCACGAGCTGGTCGACGCCGCGCTTCAGTTCCGCGCGCGCCGCCACATCGAACTTCATCTGCTTCTGCGTCATGGTGTGTTTCCGTTCCGCGTGTGCGTGGTGGTTGCCGGGGTCACTTCTGCATGACGCCGAGCAGCTCGCTCTCGCGCATGATCACATGGGTGATGTTCTTGATCTCGATCTCGGTGCCCGCGTACTTGCCGTACACGACGGTGTCGCCCTTCTTCACATGGACGGGCGCGCGCTCGCCGTTCTCGAGCAGAAGGCCGGGGCCGGTGGCGACGACGGTTCCCTGCATCGGGCGCTCCTTCGCGCTCTCGGGCAGGAACAGGCCGCTCGCGGTCTTGGTCTCGGGCTCGGTGGGCTTGATCAGGATTCGGTCTTCGAGGGGTCGGACGGACATGGTTCGTGTCTCTCGTTTCGTGCGTGTGCGTGTGGTTCGTTCTCGTTGCGGCTGCGGCGGTCGGCGCGGGCTCAGAAGCCCATGCCACCCATGCCGCCCATTCCACCCATGCCGCCCATTCCGCCCATGCCACCCATTCCGTGGTCATGGTCGTGGTGGTGGCCGCCGCCCTTGTCGTCCTTGGGCTGCGGCTTCTCGCTGATCGCGCAGTCGCAGGTCAGGATCAGGCCGGCCACGCTCGCCGCGTTCTGCAGCGCGGTGCGGTCGACCTTGGCGGGGGTGATGACGCCCTGCTTCAGCAGGTCGCCGTACTCGAGCGTGAGCGCGTTGAAGCCCTCGTCGCCCTTCATCTCCTTCACCTTGGCGACGACGACGGTGCCCTTCTCGCCCGCGTTCTCGGCGATCGTGCGCAGCGGCACGCACAGCGCCTCGGCCACGGCCTCGACGCCGGCGAGCTCGTCGCCCTTCGCGTCCTTGCGCACCTTGTCGAGCGCGGTGATCGCGCGGATGACGCTGGTGCCGCCGCCCGCGACCACGCCCTCGGCGATGGCCGCGCGCGTCGCGTGCAGCGCGTCCTCGACGCGCGCCTTCTTCTCCTTCAGCTCGGCCTCGCTCGACGCGCCGACATTGACCTGCGCCACGCCGCCCGCGAGCTTCGCCAGGCGCTCCTGCAGCTTCTCGCGGTCGTAGTCGCTGTCGGTGCGCTCGATCTCGGCGCGGATCTGCTCGCAGCGGCCCTTGATGGCCGCGCTCGACCCGGCGCCCTCGACCACGGTGGTCTTGTCGGCGTCGATCACGAGCTTCTTGACCTGGCCGAGATCCTTGATGGTGACCTTGTCGAGCTCGATGCCGAGGTCCTTCATGATCGCCTTGCCGCCCGTGAGGATCGCGATGTCCTCGAGCATGGCCTTGCGGCGGTCGCCGTAGCCCGGGGCCTTCACGGCGCACACATTGAGCACGCCGCGCAGCTTGTTGATCACGAGCGCGCTCAGCGCCTCGCCCGTCACATCCTCGGCGATGATCAGGAGCGGCTTCTTCGCGTCCATGACCTTCTCGAGGAACGGCACGAACTTGGCGAGCGAGTCGATCTTGTCCTCGTACACGAGCACGAGCGCCTTCGAGAACTCGCAGGTCATCTCGTCGGTGTTGGTGACGAAGTTCGCGCTCAGGTAGCCGCGGTCGAACTGCATGCCCTCGACGACATCGATGGTGGTGTCGCGCGACTTGCCTTCCTCGACGGTGATCACGCCGTCCTTGCCGACCTTCTCGAACGCCTCGGCCATGATCTTGCCGACCGACGGATCGTTGTTGGCGCTGATGGTGGCGACGGCGGCGATGCCGCCAGAGATCTTCTCGACCGGGCGCGCCGACTCGCCGATGCGCGCGGCGACCGCGGTCACGGCCTTCTTCATGCCGCGCACGACCGCGTTCGGGTCGGCGCCCGCGGCGATCTGGCGGAAGCCGGCCTTGACGAGCGCCTCGGCGAGCACGGTGGCGGTGGTGGTGCCGTCGCCCGCGTCGTCGGAGGTCTTCGAGGCGGCCTCCTTCACGAGCTTGGCGCCCATGTTCTCGACCTTGTCGCGCAGCTCGATCTCCTCGGCCACCGACACGCCGTCCTTGGTGACGGTCGGTCCGCCCCAGCTCTTGTCGAGCACGGCGTTGCGGCCGCGGGGGCCGAGGGTGCTCTTCACGGCCGCGGCGAGCTTCTCCACGCCGGCGAGCAGGCTCTTGCGGGCATCGTTCTCAAACGCCAGTTCCTTGACGGCCATGTGGTCGTTCTCCGGTCTCTGTGTGCAGGGCTTCCGAGGGGTCCTCGCCGTGTCGGGAGGGGTCGGAAGCAGGTTGGTGAGCAACGCCGCGGGAGTTCCGCGGGGAGCGGCGACGATACAAAGGCTGTACCAGCGTGCCCGGCCGCAGGGGGAGGGCATGAGCGCGAAGGTCCGCGGGGCGTGTATGCCCTAAAGCCATTTGGGAATTGATGTTGCGACAAGCCGTCTCGGCGGGGTCCAGGCGGTGCGCACTGACACAACAGCCCGTGGTCAGCGCAGCGCTGCCGTTCTGGCAGACCCTCAGAGAGGCCTGCTGCCTGCCGACGGCGGCCGACCATCGCCTTGACCAAGGACATCGCCCACCCGAGGGGTCGGGCGCGTCACGGCCCGCAGGATCCACCACGCGTTGACGGTCAGGTACCCCGCGCCGAACACGAACAGCGCGCCCGCCGCCAACGCGAGCACGCTCGCCGCGATCCGCGCCTCGGCCGCCGCAGGCAGCAGCCGCGCGATCATGCCCGCGCCGCCCGCGGTCAGCGCCGCGGCCAGCATCAGGTCGATGCGCTGCCGCGCCGCGCGGCGCGTGCGGTACACGCGCGAGAGCGTGCCGAGCTCGCGGAAGGAGGGCGCCGTCGCCAGCAGCGCGAGCGCCGCGGGAAGCGCCCATGCCTCGGGGTGCTCGCGTCCGCCCCAGCCGATCGCGAGCAGCATGCCCCACAGCGCGAACGCCGCGAGGCCCGCCGAACGGACGAGGAGCGACCTTCCGTCGGTCGGAATCGGCATCACGATGAGGAAGGTCATCAGGCCAAGACCCGCGCCGCCCGCGGCCGCGGCGGAAAGCACGGTGGCGGTCGTCAGCAGGATTCCGTCGATCGCGGGCGAGGGCGCAAGCGATCCCTGCGCCGCGGCCAGGCCGCCGCGGCCGTCCATGCCGCGGATCAGCACGGGCCCGAGCGCAAGGCTCGCGAGCAGGATGGAGAGGCATGCGAGGAACAGGCCGCGCGCACGCGCGACCGCGCCCGCGCGCGGCGCCGTGGCGTCTTCCTCGGCGTCGCCGTCGACCGCGCGCGCAAGCGACGCCACGATCTCGAGCCCGCATTCGGGGCACTTCCCGCGCGCGGGAAGCCCCTCGAGGTCGTAGCCGCACTGCGCGCACGGAAATGGCTTGCGGATCCTCGGCTCCTGCATTCCGCGGAGTGTCGCCGTTCGCGGCCGCGAAGGCAAGCGGTCGGGGCGTGCCGCTACACTCGTCGCCATGCAGGACCGGATCGCGGCGCTCCGCGCGAACATCGTCTCGGTGTACATGGGCAACGCGCAGGCGGTCGACCGGCTCATCGTGTGCCTGCTCGCGCGCGGACATGTGCTGATCGAGGATGTGCCGGGCGTCGGCAAGACGGTGCTCGCCAACGCGCTCGCCCGCTCGATCCGCTGCACCTTCAGCCGCATCCAGTGCACGCCCGACCTGCTGCCCTCGGATGTCACGGGAACCAGCATCTTCCGCCAGGACGCGGGGTCGTTCGAGTTCCGCGAGGGCCCGATCTTCGCGAATGTCGTGCTGGCCGACGAGATCAACCGCACCACGCCGCGCACGCAGTCGGCGCTGCTCGAGGCGATGAGCGACGGCACGGTGTCGGCCGAGGGCCGCGTGCTCCACCTGCCGCAGCCGTTCGTGGTCGTGGCCACGCAGAACCCCTACGAGTTCGAGGGAACCTACTTCCTGCCCGAGAACCAGCTCGACCGCTTCCTGATGCGGATCTCGCTCGGATATCCGTCGCCCGACGACGAGGCGCGCATCCTGCGCAAGCAGCCCGCGCGCACCGCGCTGCCCGACCTGCAGCCCGCGATGGCCGCCGACGAGGTGCTCGCGCTGCAGCGCAAGGTCGACGAGGTGCGGATGGAGCAGTCGCTGGTCGACTATGTGATCGCGATCGCGACCGCCACGCGCAACTGCGAGGACCTGCAGGTGGGCGTCTCGCCGCGCGGCGCGCTGGCGCTGGCCGCGGCGGCGCGCGCCACGGCGTTCGTCGCGGGCCGCGACTACTGCGTGCCCGACGACATCGTGCAGAACGCGATCACCGTGTGCGCGCACCGCGTGATCAGCCGAACCTACATGCACCAGGGCGACACGCTCACCACGCGCCGCATCATGCAGCGCGTGCTCGAGAGCGTGCCGAGCCCGGTCTGACGGAATCTGCGGGAAATCCCATGAAACGAGCGGTGGTGCTCCTCTCCGGCGGCCTCGACAGCGCGACGGTGCTCGCGTGGATGCGCCGCGAGGGCTACGCGTGCCATGCGCTCAGCTTCCGCTACGGGCAGCGGCATTCGGTGGAGCTCGTGCGCGCGGCCGAGATGGCGCGCACGCTTGGCGCGGCCGAGCACCGCGTGGCCGAGATCGACCTGCGCGCGTTCGGCGGCAGCGCGCTCACCGCCGACATCGAGGTGCCCAAGGACCGCGACGAGTCGGCGATCGCGCACGGCGTGCCCGTCACCTATGTGCCCGCGCGCAACACCATCTTCCTCGCGTTCGCGCTCGCCTACGCCGAGACGCTCGGCGCGAGCGACATCGCGATCGGCGTGAACGCGATCGACTACTCGGGCTATCCCGACTGCCGGCCCGAGTTCATCGCGGCGTTCGAGCGTCTCGCGAATCTCGCGACCCGCGCGGGCACCGAAGGCGCGTCGCGCTTCCGAATCCACACGCCGCTCCAGTCGCTGTCGAAGGCGGGAATCGTGCGGCTTGCGCTCGAGCTCGGCGTTCCCGTCGGACGCACGGTGTCGTGCTACGACCCGTCGCCCGAGGGCGCTCCGTGCGGACGCTGCGACGCGTGCGTGCTCAGGCGCAAGGGCTTCTCCGAGGCCGGCGTCGAGGACGCCTGATTTTCCGCGGATTCCCGCGTTTTCGGAAATGCGCTCCGTGCCGCGCTCGTCGCAGCGCCCACCATCGAACGGAGCCCTTCATGACCCGATCCGCGATCCGCGCGTGCGCCTCGGCGTTTCTTCTCCTCGCAACCCTCGCGGGATGCGCGACCTACCGCACGCCCGCAGGCCCCGCGCCGATCGGCGAGATGACGGCGCCCGCCGTCGCCGACGCGCTCCGCGTGGAGCCCGAGGCGCCCATGCCCGCGGCGGTCGCCTTCGCGCGCATCCAGGCTCGTTCGTACTGGTCGCACTCGACGCAGGGCGTGAACATCGGCGGGCTCTCGCTGGTCGCGGCCTCCGATCTCGAGCGCCCCGAGGACGGCGAGGCGATCGCGAAGTGGCCCGGCACGAACGGCGTGGTGCGGCTGTCGTCGATCCTGGTCGCGCGTCCGCGCGGGGAAGAGACCCCCGATGCGCTGCTCGCCCTGCGCGAGGGCGCCGCGAAGCTGCGGGCCGATGTGCTCGCGCTCTACACGCTCGACACGGGTTTCCGCGTCGACGACCATTCGCCGGGCGCGCTCGGACTCCTCACCCTCGGGCTTGCGCCCACTCGCAACGCCGTCGTGCACAGCACGGCAAGCATGATGTTCGTCGATGTGCGCACGGGCTTCGTGTTCGGCGCCGCCGAGGCCTCGGCGAGCGACGACCAGCTCGCGAATGCGTGGACAGACGACGACGCCGTCGACCAGTGCCGACGCCGGGTGGAGCGAAGGGCCTTCGAGGCGCTGCTCGGCGAGGCCGCCAAGGCCTGGACGGCCATCGCCGCGCAGCGGAGTGCCGAGATCGCGGCGGCGGGGTCGCGCTCCGAGGGCGCGGAGACGAAGTGATTTCGGCCGGCGCGCAGAAGCCGAGCGGCGGGTTCGCGGTGCTTGGGCAGAGGTGCTGAGAGCCGTGGTGTGAGCCCGTGCTGCGATCTCCGGCTGCGATTCCGTGCTGCGATCCCGCGCTGCGATTCCGTGCTGCGATCCCGGCCTCGATCCTCGCGCGGTGGAACCCCCGTGCCTTCCGCGGGTACGCTGCGCGCCAAGGAGACCCCATGCTCGCGATCCTTTCGGTTGCCGCCGTTCTCGCCCTCCCGCAGGATTCCAAGGCCGCCACGCAGGCGGTTCCGGTGGCGCCCGCGGCCGCGAAGGCCCCACCCACCGCGGCCGACTTGCAGCAGCTGGTGATGAAGTTCTACGACGAGCTGCAGCAGAAGTACGCGGGCGTCGTCGACCCGAGCGAGGAAGAACTCAAGCGGATCCAGGCCGAGATCGGCGTGGCCGCCGACAAGGCGCTCGAGGGCATCGACCTCGGCGCGCTCGACGAGCAGGCGCGGTCGGTGATCGGTCCGGTCATCTCGATGTCGCCGGTTGCCCGCGCGCGCATGCAGGAGATGCTCGCGGCGAAGGCCGCCGAGCCGACCGTCGCGGGTTTCCGCGCCGCGGCGCAGGCCGCGATGTACGGCGCACGCGGCGATGACGACGCTGCCATGCACCGCCTCGCGCTCACGCTGCTCGACCACCCCGCGTTCGCCGAGGGAATCGCAACCGAGGAGGGCGGCATCGCGCTCAGCATGGTGGCCGAGGTTCCTGCGGGCGAGCTGGTGAAGCGCGCCGCGGCCATCGAGGCGGTGGCGGCGGCGTTCAAGCGCGCCGACGCGCCGGTCGCGCTGCTTGCGAACGCCGAGGGATACATGCGGATCGTGAACGCCGCGCTGCCCGCCGCGCAGGCGGGTGCGGTGCGGGCGTCGGTGCTCGAGGCGATCCGCGCGCGCATGCAGGGCGTCGACGGACGCGAGAAGAAGATGCTCGAGCGCGCCGCGTCCTACCTGAACGGCGCCGCCGCGCGCGGTGAACTCGTCGGTTTCGCGTGCCCGCCGATGGACACGGCGTGGGTGCGCCGCGCCGACGGCAGCACGCCGTGGAAGTCGATCGCCGACCTGAAGGGCAAGGTCGTGCTGCTTGATTTCTGGGCGACCTGGTGCGGCCCGTGCGTGGGCAGCTTCCCGAAGGTCGCCGAGATGCGCGCGAAGTATCCCGCCGACAAGGTCGAGATCGTCGGCATCACGAGCATCCAGGGCATGGTGGCGCACCAGAAGCGCGACCAGGTCGATTGCCCCGGCGACGCCGATAAGGAGAAGGCCGAGCTCCTCCTCTTCATGAACGACATGGGCGTGACCTGGACCGTGGCTGTGACCGAGCAGGATGTGTTCAACCCCGACTTCGGCATCCGAGGCATTCCGTTCGTGGCGATCCTCGACCAGGACGGCAAGGTGCACAAGGTCGGCATGCATCCGTCCGACGAGGCGCAGATCGCCACCGTGATCGACGAATTGCTCGCGAAGGCCCCGAAGCAGGGCGAGTGAGACGCCGGCGCGATCCGCGCCGCGCTGATCGCCCCAGGCAGCTGCTTGGCATCCTGCGGCTGACTCGCGCTCCCGCGCGGAACTCGGGCTTCTGCGAGAGCCGATGGATCCTGGCCACCTCTGGCTCGCGAAGCAGCCTCTTGCTCCTGAGCCAACTTCTGGCTCGTGAACGAACCTCTGGCTCCCGAACCAGCCTCGGTCTCGTGAAGCAGCCTCAGGCTCCTGAGCCAAACTCAGTCTCGTGAAGCAGTCTCTTGCTCCTGAGCCAATGTCTGAGTCGTGAACCAACCGAGAGCCCTCGTATCACTCTCGGGCTCCTCGAAAAGCCCCAGTGCCCGCACCAATCTCGGGTGCCCGCAGGCTTCAGCCTGCGGAGCGGGTTGCGTGCATTGGCGGTCGACTCCTGCGTCCGTGGTTCCGCACCCTAAAGGGTGCGGGCACCCAACCCCGATGCGAGCCTCGAGCTCGAATCGGACCTCTAGCTCGAATCGAACCTCAAGCTCGACTCGGACCTCGAGTTCGACTCGAGCCTCCAGTTCGACTCGAGACCCCAGCTCGACTCGTGCCCTAACAATGGGTGCCCGCAGGCTTCAGCCTGCGGAGCGGGTTGCGTGCATTGGCGGTCGACTCCTGCGTCCGTGGTTCCGCACCCTAAAGGGTGCGGGCACCCAACCC
>JBJTOV010000216.1:0-5115 GCA_046074745.1 Planctomycetota bacterium
AATCCCGGAAATAACGCAACCACGGTCACTCCGACCGTGCAGCGGGGAGGGCGGGTGCGCGGAAAAGGGTCATTCCCGCCCCGCGGCGACGCTATCTGCGCGCCACCCGCGCACAGGCACGGTGCCGCGGACACGCGACCAGATGGTCGTTGAACATCCCAACGGCCTGCATGAACGCGTACACGATCACGGGTCCGCAGAAGGTGAACCCGCGCTTCTTCAGGATCTTGGCAAGCCGCACGCTCTCGGGGCTTTCGGCGCGGATGTCGTCGCGCCGCGCAAGCCGCGTGTCGATCGTGCGATGGCCGACCTCTTCCCAGAGCAGGTCGCGGAACGCGCCGTCGCCCGCCTCCATCACCTCGAGCCACGCGCGTGCGTTCTTCACCGCCCCCTCGATCTTGGCGCGCGACCGGACGATCCCCTCGTCCTTCAGCAGGCGCTCCACATCGCGCTCGGTGAACCGCGCCACCTTCACGGGATCAAGCCCGCGGAACGCCGTCTCGAACGCGGGCCGCTTGCGCAGGATGGTGATCCACGACAGCCCCGCCTGGAATCCGTCGAGCACGAGCTTCGCGTACAGCGCCCGGTCGTCGGTCACGGGCACGCCCCACTCGGTGTCGTGGTACGCCACATACAGCGGGTCGTCGCCGCACCACCAGCATCGTGTCTCCGCGCGCTTCGGCATGGGCGCAGGATACGGAAGCCGCATGGAGGCAAGGCCGGTGAACGGCGTGTGAAAGAAAGCAGGGCCCCGCGCGTGCGGAGCCCTGCATCGATGTCCATCGTTCGATCGGCCGGAACCGCCGCCCGCTCAGCGGCAGCCGCAACCCGAACCGCAGCCCGCGCCCGCCAGCTGCTTGCTGGCCGCGCCCGCGGCGATCTTCGCCTTCGCAAAGACGATCGCGGCGGCGCCCGTCGAGCCGTTGCCCGCCTGGCGCAGCACCTGCGCGGTCGTCTCCTCGATCTCGACGATCTTGTGGTCGATCTCGCCCTCGGTCATGCCGAGGTACAGGCCCGCGAGGCGGATCAGTCCGCCCGCGTTCGCCACGAAGTCGGGCGCGTAGCAGATGCCGCGCTTCGCGAGCAGCTCGCCGTCGGCCTGCGGGTCGCGCAGCTGGTTGTTGGCCGTGCCGCACACGATGCCGCACTTCAGGTGCTGGATCGTGCCCGCGTCGAGGATTCCGCCGAGCGCGCATGGCGCCAGGATGTCGACCTTCTCTTCGAACAGGTTTCCGTCGTTGCCGAGCGCCACGCAGCCGAGTTCCTCGACGGCGCGCTTCATGGTCGGCACATGGACATCGGTCACGAGCACCGCGGCGCCCTCGGCGCGCAGCAGCTTGGCAAGCTTGTAGCCCGTGGCGCCGCAGCCCTGGATGGCGACGGTCAGGTTCGAGAAGTCGACCTTGCGGCCCGTGTGCGCAAGGCACGCCTTCATCGAGTTGAAGCAGCCCTGCGCGGTGTACGGCGAGGGGTCGCCGCCGTGGCTCACCGTGTTGCCGCCCATCACATGCTTGGTCTCGAGCGCCATCCAGTCGCAGAACTGCGGGCTCACGCCCACATCCTCGGCGGCGATGTACTTGCCCGCGAAGGTGTCGACGAAGCGGCCCATCGCGCGCGCCTCGGCCTCGGTGGGCTGCTGGCCGGCCTTCGGGATGATGATCACGCTCTTCGCGCCGCCCATCGGCAGGCCCGAGGCGGCGGCCTTGTAGGTCATGCCCTCCGAGAGGCGCAGCACGTCGTACAGCGCGTCGTCCTCGGTGGCGTACGCCCAGCGGCGCGTTCCGCCCAGCGCGTTGCCGAGAACGGTCGAGTGGATCGCGATGATGGCCTTCAGGCCCGTCTTCGCGTCGTGGTGGAAGGCCACGCGCTCGTGGCCGTAGGACTGCATCTCTTCAAGCACGTTCATCACGACAGGCAACCTCGTTGGGCGATGCGGGAAATTGATCGGACAGGTAGGATAGCCGCTGCTTCCGACGGCTTGGAACGGTGTGTGGAACGCTCAGCGCGACTTGAGCGCCGACATGTCGCCGGCGTAGACCGAGCCCGAGCCGAACTGCGGGATCTCCGCCTGCTGCGCCGCCGCACTCCGGCCCGTGCCGAAGAACTTCTGGTCGGGCGTCTTCTCGGGGATGGAGTAGTTCGCGTTCGGCAGGAGGTCGGATGCGGCGAACGCCGCCGCCGCCGCGCGCTTCATGGTCGCGTCGTTGTTGACATCGAGCGCGCGAAGCTCCGCCGCCTGCTCGCTGCGGGCCATCGCGCACAGGTGCTCGACCACCGCCAGCTCGCGCTCCGCCGCCGTGCCGTCGAGGCCCGCGCGCAGGTTCGCGTCGCAGCGCGACAGCGTGCACACCGCGGCATGCACCCAGAGCGCGCTCATCGAGAGCCGCGCCTGGATCATCTGGTTCGAGATCAGGCCCTCCTGGTGGCGCTGGAACATGCGCTTCACGCAGTGGCTGTGCTCCTGGATCATGTACATCACGCCGTCGGCCATGCCGCGCAGGCGCTGGTGCACGCGCGACGCGCGCGGCGCGCTGCGGCGCACGCCCAGGAACAGCTCCGCGCCCACCTGCATCGCCGTGCCCATGTGGGCCAGCGGATTCGCCTTCACCTTCAGCAGGTACTCGCCGAGCTGCTTCGAGCCGTACGCGAAGATGAACGAGTGCATGACCTCGTTCGCGCCCTCGAAGATGATGTTGATGCGCGAGTCGCGCCACATGCGCTCGACATGGTTCTCCGTCATGTAGCTCTCGCCGCCCATGCACTGCAGGGCGTCGTTGACGGTGCGGTAGCCGAACTCGCTGCAGAAGACCTTGCACATCGCGGTCTCGAGCATGATGTCCTCGTCGTGGCGGTCGAGGTAGCCGGTCGTCATGTAGAGCATGGCGTCCATGGCGTACACATACGCCGCCATGCGCGCGACCTTCTCCTGCACCAGGTCGAACTCGCCGAGGGCGCGGTCGAACTGGTGGCGCGACTTCACCCACTTGCACGCCTGCTCGTACGAGTAGCGCGCGGCGCCCAGCATGCCCGCCGACAGCGTGCAGCGGCCGTAGTTCAGGCAGGTGAGGGCGACATTCAGGCCGCGGCCCTCCTTCGAGAGAAGGTTCGCCTTCGGGACCTTCACATTGGTCAGGCGGATGCGCGCCTGCCAGGTGCCGCGGATGCCGCACTTCGAGCGGTTGCGGCTGAAGATCTCGACGCCCTCCATGTCGGGCGTGCAGATGAGCGCGGTGACCGCGTCCTTCGTCTTGCCCGTCTTCGGGTCGGTGACCTTCTGCTTCGCCATCACGGTGAACAGGCCCGAGAGCGCGCCCGAGGTCGCCCACTTCTTCTCGCCGTTCAGGATGTAGTGCGTGCCGTCGGCGCTGAGCTCGCAGCGCGTCTCCTGCCCGCCCGCGTCGCAGCCGACATTCGGCTCGCTCAGGCAGAAGGCGCTCAGCGTCGACCGCGCCATCAGCGGCAGGAAGCGCTGCTTCTGCTCGTCGTTGCCGAACAGCATGACCGCCTTGCAGCCGATCGACTGGTGCGCCGACACGAGCACGGCGGTCGAGCCGCACGAGCGGCCGAGGCGCTCGAGCACGCGGTTGTAGCTGGTGATGCCGAGCCCGAGCCCGCCGTACTGGACGGGGATCGTCATGCCGAGCACGCCGAGGTCGAACAGCTTCTGGATGACCCACTGCGGGATCTCCTGCTTCTGATCGATCTCGATCGAGGGGTGCTCGTTCGTCAGGTACTCGTCGAGCGCGGCCAGCAGCTGGTCGCACTTCGCGGTCTCCTCGGCCGAGTTCACGGGGTAGGGGAACGCGAGCTCCTCGCGGAAGTTGCCCCAGAACACATTCTTGATCAGGCCGATCGTCGACGGATCGGGGCCAAGCATCTCCTGGGCCTGCTCGATCTGCTTGCGGTCCTTCTCGGAGACATTCTTGAGGTCCTTGGCGAGGTTCGTGTCCGACATCGTTGGGTTCCTGCAGGTGCGTGGCTCGGCGGCGGTCTGCGCCGAAGGGTCGCATGATAGGTTGGAAGGGCGGGACGATTCCCGCATCGGGGCGTGCCCGGGAGGCAGAAATCCATGTCCGATCGATCCGTGTTTCCAACCACGCATGGGACCTGGCTCGTCACCCGGGTCGGCGACGGCGCCGCGGCCGATGCTGCGGCTGCGGCCGAGGCGCGCGCCCATGTGATGCAGCGCTATGCCGAGCCGCTCGCGGCGTTTGTGCGCGGATCGAGCCTGGCGCGCCTCGGCGAGCCCGACGAGCTCGTGAACGGCTTCTTCGCGTCAAGGCTCTCGGACGCGGCGTTTCTTGCCGCCTGGGCACGCAGCGGCATGCGGCTGCGCCGCTGGCTGATGAACGGCATGCTGTTCCACGGGCAGGGCATCGCGCGCGACTGCGCGCGCGCGGGCGCGCGGGGCGCATCCGTCGATCCCGCCGAACTCGACCGACAGATCGGGGGCGCGCCCGCCGCCGAGGCCGACTTCGATCGCGCGTGGGCGCTGGCGGTCGTGCGCGAGGCGACCGCGCGCGCCGAAGAGGAGCTTCACGCCGAGGGCCGCGCGCGCGACTTCGAGATCTTCCGCCGCCACGCGGTCGACGGGCAGCCCTACGCGGCGTTCGCGCGCGACCTCGGCCGCACCGAGCAGCAGTGCGCAGGCGCCACCAGGCTCGTCGCGCAGCGCGTGCGCGCGAAGCTCGCGGAGCTCTTCGTCGAGGAAGGCGTGCCCGCGCACGAGCTCGACGAGGAGATCGCGCGCGTGCGCGCGGCGCTGTGAGGCCACCAGCGAGGAGCGATGTCGAGAAGGCGCGCACAGGCGCGAGGCTTCGAGATCGCCCGAATCCGATTGGAAAAAGTGCGGTATGTTCGGGAGCCCGTCGCGAGCCGCGGTAGACTCTGGCCTCACGAAGTCACCCCCCCTGCGCCAACCGTGCAGGCAGCGAGCCGCCGAAAGGCGGCTCCGCACTTTTTCGAACAGTTCTCGCAATCCGCATCTCGGGAAAGGACGGCTCGCAATGTCGCGGCTCAGCACCCGCGTGTTCGTCGACGGTCTCAATCTCATGCACGGCGCCTGCCGTCGATTCTCCTGCCACTGGATCGACTTGATGGGAGTGGCGGCCACCG
>JBJTOV010000217.1:0-12083 GCA_046074745.1 Planctomycetota bacterium
CGGCGGCCAGATCGCAGTGGTTGTTGGTGGCGGAAACATCATCCGCGGTGCGCGCATGGCGAAGGACGGCGTGGTGCACCAGTCGACCGCCGACTACATGGGCATGCTCGGCACGGTGATCAACGGGCTTGCGCTGAAGGAGGCGCTCGAGGGGATCGGCCGGCCCGCGCGCGTGATGAGCGCGATCAATGTGCCCGCGGTGGCCGAGCCGTTCATTCGCGGCCGCGCGCTGCGCCACCTCGAGAAGGGCCGCGTGATCATCCTGGTGGCGGGCACGGGCAACCCGTTCTTCACCACCGACACCTGCGCCAGCCTGCGCGCCATCGAGCTCAACGCGGGCGTGCTGCTCAAGGCGACCAAGGTCGACGGCATCTACACCGCCGACCCGAAGAAGGACCCGACGGCCACCCGCTACGACAGGCTGACCTTCGCCGAGGCGATCGAGCGCCAGCTCGGCGTGATGGACCTGACCGCGCTGACCATGTGCATGGAGCACGACCTGCCCGTCTGCGTGTTCGACTACAAGGCGCCGGGCAACATCCGCCGCGTGGTGGCGGGCGAGCGGATCGGCACGCTGGTCACGCGCAGCTGAATCGGCGGAAATCGCTCGGACGGCGCGATGCGCCGCCGCGGGCCGCGTAGAGGGAACCGTGGGCATCGCGATGGACCGCAGGCAGCCTGCCAACCCCGACGCGCCCCGTTCGTCGCCCGAGCAGGCGCTGCGCACCGAGCGCCGCCGCATGGTGCGCGAGCGGTGGATGCACCTGCTGCTGCTCGGGTTCGCGATCTCGGTGATCGTGCATGTGGGCATCATGCTGCGGCTCTGGTGGGTGAAGCTGCCGGGGCGTCTCGATGCCGACCCTGCGCCCGTCGAACTGACGCTGCAGACGCTGCCGCCGCAGGTCGAGGTGCCGCCGCCCGAAGTCGAGCTGCCCGATCCATCGCCGCAGGTCGCGGGCGAGATCACGCCCGAACCCGACGAGCTGCCGAACCTGTCGACCGAACTCGCGAGCGACAATCCGTCGGCCGACAGCTACGGCGCGCTCGAGGCGCCGGGCGTTGGCGCGATCGTCGGGCCCGGCGGCGCCGGGTCGGGAATCGGCATCGGCAGCGGCAAGGGCGGCGGCGGAACCAGCTTCTTCGGCGTGGGCGGGCGCGGCTCGCGCTTCGCGTTCATCGTGGATGTGTCGGGCTCGATGGAGCAGGAGAACCGCATCGGCACCGCGCTCGCCGAGCTCAAACGCTCGGTGGCCGCGCTGCCCGACTACACGCAGTTCTTCGTGGTGCTCTACGCGAGCGAGGCGATCAAGCCGCCCTTCGTGCGCGAGGGCTGGCAGCGCGCCAACCGATCGAATGTGGCGCGCCTGCGCCAGTGGCTCGACGGCATGACGCCGCAGGGCGGCACGGTTCCGCTGCCCGCGTTCGAGGCCGTGTTCGCGCTCGAGCCCGGGCCCGATGTCATCTTCTTCCTCACCGACGGCGAGATTCCGCCCGACACGGTGGCGTTCGTCAACCAGCTCGCGCGCGAGTGCCGCACCGATGTGTCGATCAACACCATCGGGTTCTCGAGCCAGGCGGGGCGCGAGCCGCTGATCGAGATCGCCCGTTCGAACCGCGGCGTGTTCCGCTTCGTGCCAAGCGCGATGCCCGCGGGCGGAGGCGCGCCGTGAAGCACGCCCGCGCGGCCTTCGTCGCGACGCTGCACTCGGCCCACGCGGCGCTCCCCGCGGCGGCCGATGCGACCGTCGAACTGCGCGGCAACGCGGGCACGCTGGTGTCGTCCACCGCGACCGCCACGCTGCGCGGCCTCGAGCTGCGCGGCGTGCGGCGCGACGAGGGTGCGGCGGCGCGCGAGGAAACCGTGCCGTGGGACATGGTGCGCTCGGTCGAGGGCGGCGCGGCCGCGGGCGCGGGCGCCGACCTCGCGACCATGCTCGAGGCGGGAACCGCGCTCTGGCGGGCGCGCGCGCGCATCGAGCGCGGCGACTGCGAGCTCGCGCGGCCGCTGCTGCGCGACCAGTGGGCGCGCTTCGCGAAGGCCGACGGCCCGACGGCGGCGCTGGTCGCCGAGGGCATGCTGCGCTGCGCCGTGTCGGCGGGCGACATGGGTGCGTCGGTGGAGCCGTGGCTCGAGTGCCTGCGCCATCGCGGAGCGAAGGAACCGTCGCGGTTCGCCGCGCTGGCGCCCGTCCTCGACCCCGAGACCGCGCTGCTGCCGTCGCTTCCGCCCTTCGTGCCGTCCGACCGCCGTGCCGATCTGCTGTCGGTGTTCGAGGCGATTCCGTCGGCCGCGGACGCATCGGCGCCGGGCGCCGCGCGCGAGGTGGGCGGGCGCCTTGCGCGGCTGATGCGGCGTGCGTCGGGCGCGGTTCCCGAGCCGGCGGCGCCGCCGCGCGCCGATGCGGAGCCCGCGGTGAAGGTGCTCGCGCTGCTCGACGGCGTGGCGTCGGCGGCCGACGCGCGCGCTCTCACGCGCGCGCTCGACGAGTTCGACCGCGCGTATCCCGAGCCGCCGGCGTTCGTCGCGTCGTGGCGCCTTGCCGCCGCCGCCTGCGCGCAGGCGCGTCATGCGCGCGCCGTGCAGGGCGACGGGCGCATCGCCGCGCTCGAGCGCGCCGCGCTCGAGATGCTTGCCGTTCCCGCTTCCGCGCTCGACCAGACCGGCCTCGTGGATGCGTACGCGCTCGAAGAGGCCGAGGCGCTTGTCCGCGAGGCGGGCCTGCGCGAGTCCGCCGACCGAATCGCCGCCCTGCGCGGCGCCACCACCGACCGAACCAAGGCACGCCCATGATCGACGCACCCGCCACCATGTTCCTGCTCGCGCAGGCCGAAGAGCGCGGCTCGCTCCTCAAGTTCATCACCGACGGCGGCGTGATCGGCTACATCATCGTCGCGCTGTCGCTGGTGGCGCTCGCGTTCGTGGTGATCCACTTCGTGCAGATCCGCCGCTCGGCGCTGCTGCCCGCCGACAGGATCGCCGCGGTGCGCGGGCTCGTCGAGCAGGGCGACCTCGAGGGCGCGCTCGAGTACGCGTCGCTGCCCGCGAACGACTGCTACTACCTGCGCGTGGTGGGCGCGGGCCTGAAGCGCTTCCTGCGCTCGCCGTTCGGCGCGTTCGAGATCAAGGGCGCGATGGAGGAGGCGGGCGCCGAGGAGACGGCGCGTCTCTACCGCACCATGGATGTGATCGCGACGATCGGCGCGGTGGCGCCGCTCCTCGGCCTGCTCGGCACGGTGCAGGGCATGATCGGCGCGTTCGACACGGTGGCGCTCGGCGCGGCCAACACCGCGAACTACTACGAGCTTCTCGCGCAGAACATCTCGATCGCGCTCATCACCACCTTCCAGGGTCTGGTGGTCGCGATCCCATGCGTGTCGGTGTACGGCTACCTGCGCAACCGCGTGGACGCGCTCGCAGGCGAGTGCGCGTCGAACGCCGAGGACATCGTGGCGCTGGTCGAGAAGGGCGCGCGCAAGGGCGCGAAGGCAGGCTGAGCGGCGCGAACGCCTCGGATCCGAAAGGCCTGACGCAGAACCACCCCCATGCAGTTCCGCCGGAACAGCTCCTCGCCGCGCACGGTCGCCATCGACATGACGCCGATGATCGACATCGTGTTCCAGCTGCTGATCTTCTTCCTGGTCACCGCGCAGATGGCCGAGCAGACGCGCGCGCAGCTCAACCTTCCGAAGGAGGCGGGCGAGGAGTCGAAGGACGCCGAACGGGCGGGGCTGACCGTGAACCTCCTGGCCGACGGATCGGTGGTGGTCGACGGGGCGACGGTGACCATGGAGGAGCTCGATGCGGCGGTCGATGCGGCCATCGCGCGCTCGGGCGGCGCCGACATGCTGAAGCCGCTGGTGCGCGCCGACCGCGACTGCGACGCGGCGCGCCTGAACGAGGTGTTCTCGCGGCTCGCGGGCCGCGGGCTGGCGGCGATCCGACTCGCCACCGAGAAGGGGGGCGGCTGACATGCGCTTCCGCCGCAAGGGCCCCGACCGCAAGCCCGAGCTCAACCTCGCGTCGATGATCGACGCGACCTTCCTCCTGCTTGCGTTCTTCCTGCTCACCTCGGGCGCGGGGCTGAACGAGTCGAAGCTGTCGCCGAACCTGCGCGTCGAGAAGGGCACCGAGAAGAAGGACGACCTCGAGCCGCAGGTGGTCGAGGTGGTGCGGTCGGGCGAAGTCACGGTGTTCAGGCTCGGTTCCGCCGAGCACCCCGACCGCGCGTCGCTGGCCGAGGCGGTGTCGAAGCTGCCGCGCGAGGGCGGGCTGTTCGTGCGCGTGTATCCGGGCGTCAATGTGGCCGCGGCGGCGACGGCCATCCAGGTGGCCCGCGACGCGGGTTTCGAGGCGGTGACCTATGTGCCTGCGAAGTAGCGTCGCGCACATCCTCGCGGCGTGCGGCGTGGCGCTGGCCGCGCCGGCGTCGGCCGACGACCTGCTCGAGTATCTCGAGTCGCGCGGGCTGCAGCCGCTGGCGGCGCGGCGGCTCGAGCTTCTGGCCGACGCCACCACGGGCGACGAGCGCGCGCAGCACCTCGACCGGCTGGCGCAGCTCTACGCGGGCATGCTCGATGCGGGAGGCGACGCCTCGACGCAGCAGGCGCTGCTCGAGCGCGCCGACGCGCTGGCCGAGTCGCTGTCGACGCAGCGGGGCGATGTGCTGCGCATCTCGGCCGCGCGCACGCGCTACCGCGAGGCCGCGCGGCAGGTCGAGGCGTTCCGCGCGGGCGCCGAGACCGACATCCCGGGCGTGGCCGCGGTGCTCGCGGCGCAGGCCGAGCTGCTGCAGCGCACCGCCGACCGCGCGGTGAAGCGCGCCGACGACCTCGATCGGCGCATGGGCCGCGCCGAGGGCGTGTCGGCCGATCTCCTCGAGGAGGACATCGAGCGCGAGCGCGGCCTCGCGGGGCAGGCGCGGTTCCTGGCCGCGTGGTGCCTGCTCTACCGCTCGACGCTCACCTCCGACCGCACGGGCGCGGAGAAGGCGATCCCCATGTTCGCCGACATGCTCGGCGGCCGCAGCGGCGCGGTCGCGCCCGACGAGGTGTCGGAGGACCTGCGCGGCGACGAGGCGTATGCGAGCGCGATCCTGGGCCTTGCGCTGGCGAAGGCGCAGGTGGCGGGATTCGCGGAGGCCGACCGGTTCCTCGACCTGCTCGAGGCCACGACCACGCACCCTTCGGTGCGCGACCGGCTGGCGGGCTGGAGGCTGGTGGCCGCGCTCGATGCGCGTGCGTTCGCGGTGGCGCGCACCGAGCTCGCGGCCACGGCCGAGCGCGAGGACGCGGCGAACTGGGCGCGCGTGGCGGTGGCGCGCGCCGCGATCGAGCCGTCGGCCGACGCCGAGGCCTCGGCGCTGCTGCGCGAGGGTGTGGCGCAGCTCGCGGCGGCGCGCGACCTTTCCGCGATTCGCGCGCTGGTCGCGCGTTTCGGCGAGCGCCTGCTCGGCGAGGGCGAGGATTCGTTCATCCGCCGCTATGTGCGCGCGGTGCGCCTCTACGAGGACGCGCAGCAGGCGGCGGCCGCCGCGGGCGGCGTGTCTGCGCCGCCCTCGCCCGCGGCCGAGGCCTCGTGCCGCGCGGCCGAGTCGCTCGGTCTCGCACTCGAGGCGTCCGACGCGGGCGCGTTCAAGGACGCCGCGGGCGCGTGCCGCCTGATGCGCGCGTGGAGCCTGCATGGATGCGGCCGTTTCGGCGAGGCCGCGAAGGCGTTCGACGAACTGGCGGAGTCGAGCCACGGTTCGCGCGCGGAGGAGGCGGCGCGGCTTGCGGTCGCGTCGCTCGACGCGGCGTCGCGCGTGGCCGAGGGCGCGGAGCGCGCGCGGATGTCGGCGGAGCTGGTGGCGCGGATCGACGCGTTCATGGCGCGGTTTCCTGGAAGCGCGCATGTGCCCGCGATGCTCGTTCGCAAGATCGCCTCGGTGCCCGAGCCGAGGCTCGCGGAGATCGAGGTGCTGCTGAAGGTGCCGCCCGACAGCCCCGACTGGCTCGAGTCGCGGCGCCAGGCCTTGGGCGCCCTGTACCGCGCGTTTCGCGGCGGAAGCGAGCCGCGCCCCGACACGGGCCGCCGCTATGTGGCGCTGCTGTCCGAGCTGCCGCGCGATCCGGCCACGGGGCTGCCCGCGGGAAGCGCGTCGATCGCGCGGCAGGCGCTCGAAGTGGCGCTTTCGAACGAGATCCGCGACGCGAGGCTTGCGGGCGAGCTGCTCGAGTCGCTCGGCCGCGCCGCGGCGGCGGGATCGTTCGACCCCTCCACGGCCTCGGAGGAACTCGCGTACCGCAGGCTGCAGGTCGCGATCCTCGAGGACCGCTGGGCGGATGTCGAGCCGCTGCTCGCGGCGTTCGAGACCGAGGAGGCGACGCCGCTCTGGGCCGACGCCGCGCTGCGGCTCGCGCTGCGCGGCGCGGAGGCCAGGCGGCGCGCGTCGGCGGCGGAAAGCGCGGCGCGCGGCGCGTTCGTCGCCACGGTGGTGCGTGCGGGCGATGCGATCATCGCGCGCGCGGGCGGACCGTCGAAGGCGGCCGACGAGCCTGCGATCGCGGCGATCGCGCGCATCGTGCTCGACGCGCGCGCCGAGATGCTCGCCGCGTCGGCCGACCGCGGACAGGCGGAGCGCGGCCTTGCGCTCGCCGAGGCGCTGCTTGCGCGGGCGCCGCGCGATGCGGCGCTGCTGCGCGCGTGCGCGATGTGCGCCGAGGCGTCGGGGGATCTCGGCAAGGCCGCCGAGCACCTGCGTTCGCTCGTGGGCGGACTGCCGCCGCGCACCGAGCCGTGGTTCGCGGCCAAGGTCGACCAGTTGCGGGTGCTCGCGGCGCTCGACCCGGCGCGCGCGCGCGCCGTGCTTGCGCAGCACCGCGCGCTCTACCCGGACATCGGCCCCGAGCCTTGGAAGTCGCGCATGCTTGCGGTGGAGGGCGCGATGAACGCCGCGCCCGCGCCGGGCCCAGAAGGCGGTGCGCCGTGATCCGCGCCGATGTCGCGCTCATCCTCGGCGTCGACCCGCTGGCGGGCGACAGGTCGATCCTCGGGCTGCCCGCGCAGGGCGAGCTTCGCAGCGGACAGATCGAATCGGCGCTGGCCGAGCGCGCGCAGGCGCTGGCCTCGCGCGCGGACGGGCGCTCGCAGATCGCGCAGCTTGCGCGCGCGGCGCTCGAGTCGGCGGCCGACCGGCTGCAGGCGGAGCTTGCGATCGCGGGCCGCGGGCCGCTGCATCCGGCGGCGGCGCGACGGGCCGCGGCGCGCATGCATCCGCCGCCACCGCCGCGCGTGGTGGCGCCCGCGGCGATCACGCGCGAAGGCGTCGTGCACGCCGCGGAGCTCACCGAGTTCGACAGGCTGGCGCTTGCGGTGCTCGTGGTGTCGCGCGGGTGGAACGCGCGCAGCGCGAAGCGTTTGGCCGCGATCGCGGGCGAATACGGGGTTTCGGTCGACGACCTCGAGCGGGTGGTGCAGGGGCTGACCGATTTCCTTTCGCGCGGCGAGGGGCTGCGCGCGACCATCGGCGAGGTGGGCGCGGAGGCGCGGCGCTCGTGGATGGAGGGGCCGAAGTCGTCGGGCGCGGACGAGGCCGAGCGCCTCGTCGAGCGCGTGTTCACGCGTCTCGACCACATGCTGCACGACGAGCTGCACGACGAGCGCGCCCCCGCGCGGCTGCGGCTTGTCGGTGTGTTCGTGCTGTTCGCGCTGTCGTGGGTGGGCGCCCTCGTGTGGCTCTTCAACGAGGCGTTGAGCACGGATGATGGCGGCCCGAAGGCGACGCAGGCGCCGTCGCTCGTGTCGGCGGAGGATGCGCTGGCCGCGCCCGCGGGGCCCGCCGCGCAGCAGCCTGCGGCCGACACCGATGCGAACGGTCGGCCTGTGGCGCCCATCGCGCCGCTGGCCGCGCCTGCGAAGTTCCCGCGGCCGCCCGGGTTCAATCCGTCGGCGATGCCGTCCGAGTCGATCGCGATGGCGCAGGAGTCGGCGACGATCACGCCGACCTCGAGGCGCTTCGGCGCGCGCTCGTGACGAACGGCGGAAGGCTCGATGGCGCGAACCTCGCCGAACTGACCGACGCGATGGCGCGTGGCGCCGCGTGCTGGCCGGCGCTCGGCGAGCGGCTGGCGGAGCTGCGTGCGGCGGTGGCGGGCGTGGCTCGCGCGGTGCGCGGCACCGAGCCCACGCTTCGGCTCGTCGAGGCGATTCCGGGCGGCGAATCCGACGCGGGCATGCGCGGCGTGGCGCTGGCGGTGCGCTGCTGGCGCGCCGCGTTCGGCGCGGGAATGCTCGCGGCCATCTCGCTCGACCCGACGCAACCGCCCGAGATGGCGTCGGCGGCCCGCGAGGAACTCCGCCGACGCAGCGTGGCGCTGCCGCGCGGACGCATCGAGGACGCGTTCGGCGAAGGCGCGGTGTGGGCGCTGCGCGCCGCGGCGCCCGCGCTCGCCGAGTCGCTCGCGCTCGGAACGGCCGACCTTTCGGCGGCGTCGCGGTGGATCGATGCGGTGCGCGCCGCGGCCTCGACCGACGAGCTGCGCACTTCGGCGTGGATCGCGGCCATCGAGGCCTGTCTGCGCGCGCCGGGCGCGCTCGACGCGCCCGGCCCGCTCGTCGACTTCCTGGCCCACGCGATCCACGCGCTTGATTTCTCGGGGCGCGGCGCGCAGGCGGGGCGCGTGCGCGACGCGGTGGTCGCGTGGATCCTCGATGCGTCGATTCCCTCGACGCGCGCGTGGGTGTTCACCAGCCTTCTCGACCAGGACCTTGCGATCGCGTGGTTCGGCCCCGATCTCGTGCTCGCGACCGACGCCACGGCTGCGTCGCGACGCACGCTCGCCGAGCGCGTGGCCGCCGCGTTTCCGACCGTGGAAGCGACCAATGTGGGCGAGGCGATCCTCGTCGAGCGCAAGGCGCTCGAGAAGTGGCGCGCGGATGTGGCTTCGGTGCGCGCGTCGAAGGACGATTCGTCGGCGGCCCGGCTGCGCGTGGCCGCGCTCGCGCTGGCCGCGGCGCGCGTGGGGCAGGCGTTTGCGCTCGGCGACGGGCGTCGCGCGGCGCAGGCCGACGACGCGCTGACCGCGCTCCTTCGGCGGGAACTCGGAGAGTGGATGGCCACGCCTTCCGGCGAACGCGCGGGTCTGCCCGCGGCGGGCGTGGGCGACGGCGAGTTCGCGCGCGAGTGGAACGCGGCGGTCGGCGACCGCGAGAAGCGCGTGACGCTCGCCCGCGGGTTGGCTGCGCGGCCCGCGACAGGCGACCTCGGGCCGATCGATGCGCGCGTCGCGGCGTCCGAGGCGCTGCGCAGCAATGTTCCCGAGGTTCGCGCGGCGCTGTGCGGCGCATTGGCCGACCGGTTCGGCAACGGCCCCGTGTTCCTCGCGGCGGTGCTCGACGCGCTGGCCGATGGCTCGCTTTCGCGCGATTCGGCCGAGTTCGTCTCGCGGCTGACCGGCGAGCGGATCGGCGGATCGGGCTGGCAGCGGCGCGCGCGCGAGGCGCTGCTCGTGCGGATCCACGCGATCCGCGACAGCGAGGAGCACATGGCCGACCAGGCCGCGGCCGAGATCGCGGCGCACGCGGCTGCGCTTGCGGGCGATGTGCGTGGCGCGCGCGCGGGCAACGCGGGGGCCGCAGGCGTGGCGCCCGATGTGGCGCTGTCGATGCTGGCCGATGCGCTGCGCGACGAGGCGGCGGCGCGGTTCCTGGCCACGCCGTTTCCCGCGGCGCCCGAGGAGATCGAGCGAACGCGCGCGGCGCGGCGCGCGCTTGCGCGTGGAACCGTGCAGCGCATGGCGGCCGAGACGCCCGCGGTGCTCGAGCATGCCGCGGCCGTCGTGGTGGCGCGGCAGCCTGCGCTCGAGTCGGCGGCGGGCGAGGTGCTCTCCGCCGCGCGGCGCGCGCGCGCGTCGGCGGCGAGCGCGACGGCGCAGTGCGCGGGCGATCTCGAGTCGCTGCTCGAGCTGCTTTCGCTCCAGTACGCGGCGGCGGCCGAGGAAAGGAGCGACGCATGAATCTCGGCGGTTTCCCGCGCCTCGCGTGGATCGCGCTCGCGGTGGTCGCGGCCGTGCTGCTTTCGGCGGCGGGCGAGGCCCGCCCTGAGGGGGCCGAGCGCTGGAAGGACCGGCTCGAGCGCCTTGATCCGCTTGACCCGCTCGGCTACCTCGAGCTTGCCGAGGAAGTCGCCGACGCCGCGGAGCGCGAGGACGAGCGCCGCCTTGCGGCCGAGCTCTACGGGCTCGCGGGCGCGCTCGATGTGCCGCGGCTTGGGCGCAGCGCGATGCTCGGGCTTTCGTCGCTTGCGCGCGAACCCGCGGAGCGCGCGCGAACGCTTGCCGCGGCGGCGATCCTCGGCGCCTCGCACGGCGGAAGCGCGGCGGCGTCCGCCGAACCGCTGTCGCAGGCGACCGACCAGCAGATCGACGCGCTTGCGCGCGCCTTCAGCTACCACCGTCGGGGCGACGGCCGACGGGCGATGAACGCGCTGCGGCAGTCGGGCGCCGACGAGCTGCTCGAGGCGGTCGGCCCCGTGCTTCCGGGCGGCGCCGCGGCGTTCCGCGACGAGTGCCGCGCGATGCGTTCGGGCGGCGGGCCTGGCGCCGATCCCGAGACCGCGCGCGCGCAGATGCTCATCGAGCTCGCGCTGCGCCAAGGCCGGGCGGCACCGCTCGGCGTCGAGATGGCGCTGACGGGCGACCGCCCTCTCGTCGAGGTCGACCTCTCCGACCCGCAGTCGGTGTGGCGCGTCGATCCGCGCAGGCCGTGGTGGCGCAACGGGGGCTGGGCCTCGAGCCAGTGACCCCGCGTTTCCGCGGCGCGGGCGCGATGGCCGCGTTCTGTACACTCCGCGCATGTCGTCCGCGCGACCCGCCGCTCCCGTCTTCCACAACATCCTCGAGATGATCGGGAACACCCCGATGCTCGAGATCACCCGCATCGACACGGGCCCGTGCCGGCTGTTCGTGAAGATGGAGTCGATGAACCCGGGCAACTCGATCAAGGACCGCATCGCGGTGACCATGATCGACGCCGCCGAGAAGTCGGGCCGCCTGCGCAAGGGCGGCCGCATCGTCGAGGCGACCGCGGGCAACACGGGCCTCGCGCTCGCGCTGGTCGCGGGGCAGAAGGGCTACAAGCTCACCGTGGTCGTTCCCGACAAGATGAGCGACGAGAAGATCTCGCATCTCCGCGCGATGGGCGCCGAGGTCCTGCTCACGCGCTCCGATGTCGGCAAGGGCCACCCCGAGTACTACCAGGATGTGGCCGAGCGGATCGCGCGCGAGGACCCCGACTCGTTCTATGTGAACCAGTTCGCGAACGAGGCGAACCCGCAGGCCCACTACGACACGACGGGGCCCGAGATCTGGGAGCAGATGGAGGGCAAGGTCGATGCGTTCGTGGCCGGCGTCGGCTCGGGCGGCACGGTGAGCGGCGTGGGCAAGTACCTGAAGGAGCGGAACCCCGCGTGCGAGATCGTGCTCGCCGACCCCGTCGGCTCGATCCTGACGCCGCTCGTGAACGAGGGGCGCAAGGTGCAGCCGGGCTCGTGGCTCGTCGAGGGGATCGGCGAGGACTTCGTGCCGTCGATCTGCCACCTCGAGCTCGTGGCGAAGGCGTACGCGATCTCCGACGGCGAGGCGTTCCACACCGCGCGCGAGCTCCTGCGGCGCGAGGGCGTGCTCGCGGGCTCGTCGGTGGGCACGCTGTTCGCGGCGGCGCTCCGCTACTGCCGCGAGCAGAAGGAGCCGAAGCGGGTGGTGACCCTGATCTGCGACCACGGCGCCAAGTACCTGTCGAAGATGTTCAACGACTTCTGGATGATCGACAACGGCTTCATCGAGCGGCCGACCTACGGCGACATCCGCGACCTGATCGCGCGGCGGCACCTCGAGCGCGAGGACTATGTGCTCACGCCCGAGTTTCCCGTGGCGCAGGCGATCAAGCGCATGCGCATGTATTCGATCTCGCAGATGGCCGTGGTGGACGAGAAGGACCGCGTGGCGGGCATCCTCGACGAGTCGGATGTGCTGATGGCGCTGGTGCGCGACCGCGACTGCGCCACGAAGCCCGTGCGCGACTTCATGACGAGCCGCGTCGAGACCGT
>JBJTOV010000218.1:0-6662 GCA_046074745.1 Planctomycetota bacterium
GACGCCGAGCGCTTCCGCGCCGACATCGAGGCGGGCCGCGCCTTCGCCGAACTGGCCGCCGAGCGATCGCGCGACGAAAGCGCCGCGCGCGGCGGCCTGATCGGCCCGCTGGCGCGGCGCGACCCGAGCTACCCCGAGGCGGTGCGCGCCGCGGTGTTCGCCACCGATGTCGGCCGAACCTCGCCGCCCGTCCTCGACGGCCCGCGCTTCCATGTGGTGCAGGTGATCGACGCGCTGCCTGCCGACGGAACCTCGCCCGAGACCGCGCGCGCACGCTGCGAGGAAGCGCTGCGCCGCGCGCGCGAGCGCCTGCTGATGGACGCGCTCGCGCGCGATCTCGCCTCGCGCGAGGGCGTGACCGTCTTCGACCGCGCGTTCGACGCGCGCTAGCTCTTCAGCGCCCCGAGCCGCCAGCCCGCGATCGGCAGCAGCGCCGCCACAGGCAGGAACACGCCGAGCGTGGCGGGAAGGCCGCCGATCTTCACCGACATCAGGAAGAGCCCGCCGAGAAGCCCGGGCACCGCGACCGCCGCGCACAGCACGCTCGGCTGCAGCATCTTGCGCGGCTCGCGCACCAGGAAGAACGGCAGGCAGATCACGAGCATGAGCAGGTTGACGAGCGCGCCCGCGAAGCGCTGGCCGACGAGCCGCGTGGCGTCGCCCGGATCGAGCCCGCCGTCGCGCGCGAGCGCCGCGATCTCGGGCGAGGAGAGCAGCTGCGCGAACCCGCGGAAACGCCGCGAAAGGATCGCCTTCGGCGACACATCGGTCGCGATGAACGCGATCGGCTCGCTGCGGTCGATGCGCACCTCGCGGCCATCGCCCGTGCCAGGCGCGCTGCGGCCGGTCGCGGTGCCGTCGGTCAGCTCCCAGCCGCCGCGCTCGTCGTTCCACCGCGCGCGCGGCGCCTGGATGCGGCGCGTGGCGGCCCCGCGCTCGTGGCGCTCGACGACGAGGAGGTCCTCGGCCTCGAGCGTGACGGGATCGAACGCCTGCGCGAGCACCAGCCGGTTGTCGTCGTCGCGCGTGAGCCGCACCGAGAAGGCGCGCGCCGACGGCCGCAGGATCTCCTCGTGGCCGCGCACGAGCCGCGAAGCGAGCCGCGGCAGCACGATCTCGCCGTTCACGAGCTGGACGAGGTTGAGCCCCACCGCCACCGCGAGCATGACGAGACCCACGCGCCAGAGGCCGACGCCCGCGGCGAGCAGCGCGACCAGCTCGCGCGTGCGCACCATCTGCGTGAGCGTGAACCCCGCCGACGCCACCGAGCACAGGCCGACCATGAACGCGTAGAACTGGAACACGCGCGGCGCGTGGTAGTCGACGATCGCCGCCGGCACGGCCGTCCACATCGCCCCGTACCGCCCCGCCTCGACCGCCGCGCGCGCCGCGCCGAGGTACGCGTCGAGCTGCAGGATCACATCGATCGACACGGCGAAGAGGAACATCACCGAGAAGACCAGCGCGAAGTTCGCGAGGAAGCGCGTGGCGATCCAGCGGTCGATCAGGGCCATCAGTTCCTCGCCACCTGCCGATAGGCGATGAGGATCGCAAGCGCGATGCCGAGGTTTCCGCTCGTGGTCACGAACACGCCGAGCGCGCTCGTCGATTCCTTGAGCATCTGCTCGCCGCCCGAGATGAGCAGGATGTCGATGATCGACGGAATGAACGCGAGCAGGTAGATGCGCAGCGGGTTCGCGCCGCGCAGGCGGATGGCGAGCACGGCGCCGAGGAGCAGCATGAGCGGCGCGCACAGCGCCTGGTTCGCGCGCTGCACGATGCGGGCGATGGCGTCGGCGCGCACTTCGTGGATCTCGCGGGCAAGCCGCTTGGCGGCGCCGCGCGCGGCCTGCGTGGCGGCGGAGAGCGAGGGCGGCGCGCCCGCGGCGCCATCGGAGAGCGCGGCGGCCTCGGCGGCGAGCGCGTCGATCGAGCCTTCGCCGCGCGCGGTCACCGCGCAGTCCTCGGGCCGCAGGCCGCCGATCCGCGGTGGCCAGCGCCCGCCGCCGCCAAGGCCGCGGAGGTCGGCCACGGTGTCGGGGCGCGCGAGCAGCTCGAGGCGCTCGCCGTCCACCCGCGCGCGCTTCTCGGGAGCAAGCGTCGCCTCGGCGACGGCCGCGCGGCGCGTGGCGGTGCCGCGTTCGAGCTCGATCAGCTCGAGCGTGGCGCCGCGGCGCGGCCGCAGCGTGGTGCCCTCGAGCGTGGCGTTGCGCACCTCGTAGATGCGCCTGCCGCCTGCGTCGGAGAAGCGCAGGTTGCCCGAGCCAGCGGGCCCGAGCGCATCGGCCACGCAGCGCCAGCGGTCGACGGCGTCGAGCGACGCGGCGAGATCGCGCCGCGCGTCGGCGACCTCGTGGTACGAGCCGACATCGTCGAGGATCGCAAGCAGGCCGCGGAGGTCGTAGTCCTTGGGGCTCAGCCGGATCCCCTTCCCGAGGTCGATGGCCTCGGGCTCGGCGACGGGCACGAAGACGAGCGCGTCCTCGCCCTCGCGGAACGCGGTGGCGTTCCGGAACAGGAGCTTGAGGTAGGCGCTGTCGCCCTTCCGGTAGATGTCGACGGTGGCGGCCTCGGCGGTGAACTCGGTGGCGGGCCGCCCGCTTCCATCGAGCTCGATCGCGGCCACACCCGCGAGCGCCAGCCGCGTGGCGGGCGCGCCGTCCGCCTCCTCGACCTCGACGATGCGCGCCTCGTCGGCGTAGAGCTGCGTACCCGTGCCCGGCACCACGAAGGCCTCGCCGCGCTCGACCGCGGCGATGAACAGCTTGGTCGGATCGCGGGTGACGAGCAGGCGCATCGAGGTCCAGAAGCGCGGCACGCCCACATCGACGAGGACCGCCATGCCGAGGAGCATCACCACCCCGAGCGCGGCGGCGGGCAGCAGGATGCGGCGGTACGAGATGCCCGCGGCGCTCATGGCCAGGATCTCGTTGTCGCCGGTCAGGCGCGCGTACACGATCGTGCCCGCGAACGCGCCCGAGAAGGGCAGCGCGAACTGCAGCATGGGCACGCTCGCGAGGCCCACATACTGGAGGAGGTCGTCCGCCCCGAGCAGGTTCTGCATGATCGGGCGGATCGCCGCACCGAACGCGATCACCGACACCAGCACCGCGGTGGTGAGGAACAGGATGCGGCAGAGGTCTGCGACGATGTGCCGGGACAGGATGCGCGGCATGCGGGGCGGCGCATCCTCCCCCGCGCGGCCTGTTCCCGCAACCTGCGTCGCCGCGCCGAATTGCGGCACCTTCGGAGCATCCCGCACAGACGGAACCACCGAGGCGGCGATTGATCGGAAGCAGGTGAATGCCCTCCTTCGACCCTCTGGTCGCGCCGAAACCCGATGCGGGACGCCCGCGGTGCACCGTGCACGGGGCGGGCCGCCGCCGCCCGAAGGGAGCCGAGCAATCGCGGAGCGCGCATCCAGCACCCGACCCGTCGCCGTCCGGCAGCGTCGGCGCGGCATGACGCTGGTCGAGGTGATGGTGGCGGCGATGATCCTGCTCGTCGCGGGGCTGGCGGCGCTCGAGCTGCTTGCCGCAGGCGACGCGGCCAGCGTGTTCGCGCGGCGCCAGGCGGTGGCTTCGGTCGAGGCCGAGCGGGCGCTCGAGCTGGCCGCGGGCCTCGTGCGCGAGGGTCGCAGCGCCGGACATCGCGAGGAGTTCGAGCCCGCCGAGGGCGAGGCGCTGTCGGGCTGCGTGCTCGAGGTGCGCGAGAGCCGCGAGGAGCTGCGCTTCACCGAAGGCGGCGCGCGCGGCCGTCGCATGCCCGTGTCGCGGCTGGTGGCCGAGGTGACCGACCGCGAGGGCAGGCTGCTGGTGTCGTTCGAGCGCATCGCGCCGCGCGGCGCCGCGGAGGTCGGCCCATGAGGCGACACGGCTTCACGATGATCGAAGTGCTCATGGCCACCGCGCTCCTGGGCGTGGTGGGCGCGGGCATCGCGGGGTTCCTGAGCGCGATGGCCTCGGGCACGAGCGCGCGCGGCCGCGTCTCCGACCCCGCGCTCGAAGGCGCGATCGCCATGCGGCGGTTCGAGGCGTTCGCGCCCTCGGCGCGCTGCGTGCTCGAGTTCCGCCACGACGCCGCCGCGGTCTGGCTGCACGACGACCTGCCGAGCCGCACCGTGCATACGAGCGAGATCGGCTGGCTGCGCTTCGATGAGGCGCATGGCGAGATCGTCTTCGAGCGCCTCGACCCCGCCGCGCTCGCCCTGGACCGCTCGCTCGAGACCGAGCACGACGCCGACAGCGACTTCATGGCGCTGCTCGGGTCGCTTCGCCGCGCGAACGCGCTGCGGACCACCGTGCTCTCCGAGGGCCTCGACCGCGTGAACTTCCACGAGACGGCCGCGCCGACGCGTGCGACCGTCGAGCTTTCAGCGGGCGGCGCCCGCGCAACCGTGGCGCTCGCCACGCTCGGAGAGGAGCCGCTGCGATGAGCGCCCGCCGCCGTGTGATCCGCCGCGCCCGCCGCGGCATCGCCGTCATCGCCGCGCTGGTCGCGGTGTCGGTGGCGTCGCTCCTCGGGCTTTCGCTCGCCGCAAGCCGCGATGCCAATGTCGCGACCGGCCACAACCTCGCCGAGGCGTGCCGCCAGCGCGCGGCCGCTGCGTCGGGCGTGGACCTTGCGACGGCGCTCCTCGCGGACCCGGCCGTGCTCAAGGGTTCCGATGGCGTCGTGTTCGACGCGGTCGAGGTGGGCGGAGTGCGGGTTCGCGCCCGCGCGCTCGACCTCGAGTCGGGCGCGGCGGCGGCGGAATCGGCGCGCGCGGTCGAGATCGTGGTCGACGGCGCGTCGAACGGCCGCAGCCAGGTCGCCCGCGCGGTGGGCCGCATCGCCGATCGCACGCCATCCGAGCACGCCGACCTCGATCTCTCGGAGTTCGCGGTGCTGGCCACGGGCCGGCTGAGCGTGGGCCGCGAGGCGCATGTGGGCCGCT
The DNA here is from genome assembly GCA_046074745.1 of Planctomycetota bacterium. GTDB lineage: Bacteria > Planctomycetota > Phycisphaerae > Phycisphaerales > SM1A02 > QWPT01. The sequence goes on from JBJTOV010000218.1 coordinate 4,937, forward strand.
GGACTTCGGCGCCCCTCTCGGCGCTGCGCGAGCCCGTGCGCTACGGCGTCCTCGGCGGCATGTCTGGCTCGGCCGACATCAGCCGCGATGCCGACATGCATGGCTGCGTGGCGGTTCGCCACGGCGCCTTCGCGCGAACCAAGGACGACGCCGAGGAGGCGCTCGCCGCGGGCGCCTGCCCCCTGCCCGATGCGATCCATGTGCCGCTTGCGCCTGCGCCCGCGGTGCCCTCGATGGAGGCGGTCGCATCGCTGATGATCGATGGGCTGCTGACGCACGACGCGGTCACCGCGGGCAACGCGCGCGTGCCGAGCCGCGCGTCGGCCACGCTGCGCGGTTCGGTGATGCTCGACATCGCGGGCAACCTGATGGTCGAGCGCGGCGCGCGACTGGTGGTCGAGGGTGCCGCGCTTGTCGTGGTGCGCGGGAACACGGTGATCGAGGCCGCGGCGGTCGAGGTCGCTCCCGGCGGGTCGCTCGCGATCGTCGCTTTCGGCGACGCCACGCTCGACGCGTCGTATGTGGGCGCGCTGCGCACCGATCCGCTCGAGGGCCGCAATGGCGCGGGCACCGCGGCCTTCGACGGCGGCGCCGAGCGGACCACGATCTTCGCAAGCGGCACTGGGCGCATCCTGCTCACCGACGGAAGCGTGCTGAAAGGCCAGCTCTACGGACCCGAGGCGCGCATCGATGTCACCGCACGCAGCGCGGTGTACGGCAGGATCCTTGGCCGCGAAGTCGCGCTCCACGAGGGCGTGGCTCTCTTCTACGATCCGTCGCTCGACATTCGCCGCGGGTGGACCAACCGCGGCTCGGCGATCTGGGCGTCCGATACCACCGCGCACGCCTCGGTGCGCGCGGTCCGCAGGCTTGAAACGGCGTCGCTCACCGAGTTCGTGGCCACGCGCCGCGCACGCGTCGAGTCCGAGAGCCGCGCCCACGAGGCGGTGGCGTTCGCGCGCGGAATTCCGAATGCGAACGCCGTCCTGAACTCGCGGCAGGGAATCGCCGATCCCTCGGGTGTCTCGCCCGCAAAGCTCGACGAGGCGACCGAACTGCCCTCCGAGGGTACGGACGGGTTCGCATCGCTCGGCTTCGACGGCGCCGACTGAGGGAGGCCTGCATGGGGACGAAGGAAACGATGCCGAGGCGGGCGCACGCGCGCCGCGCGTTCACCATGATCGAGATGCTGGTGGTCGCCGCGGTGGTCGCCGTGTTCGCGTCGCTCGTGATTCCATCGCTCGCGGGGGCGGGAACGCCGTCCGCGTCGGTGCTCGAGCCCGTGATCGAGGCCGACCTTCAGCGCGCGCGCACCGAGGCGATGGTGCGCGGCAAGGGCGTGTCGCTTGTCGTGGCCGCCGATGGATCACGCTGGTGGCTCGCGCAGACCAAGGATGCATCGACCCCGATCGACGGCACGATGCGCGAGTTCGGCCGCGGATCGCTCGTTCCCTTCGCAGGCATGCGGCTGTCGCTCACCTCCGACGCGGACGACGCCGAGTCGAACGGCGCGCGCGTCCTCGCCGCCTTCGACGCCAACGGCGCGCGCGACGAATCGCTGCAGACGCTTGAATTCGGCCCGCGCAACGCGCGCAAGACCCTCGGCCGCTGGTCGCTCGCGCCCGGGCGCGCGCGGCTCACGCGCGAGTGACGAGGCCGTGATTCGGCCCGTACTCCGTGCTCGAGTCCGTACTCCCTACTTGAGACCGTACTCCTTGAGCTTCCG
>JBJTOV010000219.1:0-5588 GCA_046074745.1 Planctomycetota bacterium
AGTGCTTCTTCGCGTCGGCCTTGAGGGCCGCGGCCCGGTCGGTCCGCTCCCAGGTGAAGGTGCCGGGGCCGGCCTCGCCGGGCTCGCGGCCGAAGTGGCCGTGGCTCGAGGTGGCCGAGTAGATCGGGGCCCGCAGCTTGAGCATCTCGATGAGGCCGTAGGGCATCAGGTCGAAGTGGTCGCGGACGAGCTTCGACAGCAGCTCGTCGCTCACCGTGCCCGTGCCCTGCGAATCGACGAGGACCGACACCGGCTCGGCGACGCCGATCGCGTAGGCGACCTGCACCTCGCACACGCGGGCGAGCTTGGCCGCCACGATGTTCTTCGCGATGTAGCGCGCCATGTACGCCGCGCTGCGATCGACCTTCGACGGGTCCTTGCCGCTGAACGCGCCGCCGCCGTGGCGGCCGCGGCCGCCGTAGGTGTCGACGATGATCTTGCGGCCCGTCAGGCCGCAGTCGCCGTGCGGGCCGCCGATCTCGAACTGGCCCGTCGGGTTCACATAGACCTTCACGCCGTCGTGCCACCAGGCGCCGAGCACGGGCTTGATGATCGACTCGGTGACGGCCTTCTTCAGCTCGGCCTGCTTCTTCTCGCCGTTCCACTCGGGGCCGTGCTGCGTCGAGAGGACGACCGCGTCGACCTTCTTCGGCTCGAGCCCGTCGTACTCGATGGTGACCTGGCTCTTCGCGTCGGGGCGGATGCCCGACACGATGCCCTTGCGGCGCACCTCGGCCTGGCGCTCGACCAGGCGGTGCGACAGGTTGATCGGCAGCGGCATCAGGCGGTCGGTCTCGTCGCAGGCGAAGCCGAACATCATGCCCTGGTCGCCCGCGCCCTGCGCCTTCTTCGCCTTGCGCACCACGCCGCGCGCGATGTCGGCCGACTGCTCGTGGATCAGGTTGATCACGCCGCAGCCGTGGCCGTCGAAGCCCATGGCCGCGTCGTCGTAGCCGATGCGCAGGATGGTGTCGCGCACCGTCTGCTGGATGTCGAACTTCTTGCGCGGATCCTGGCGGAACTTCACCTCGCCCGCCACGATGGCCTGCGCGGTGGTCACCAGCGTCTCGCACGCGCAGCGGCCTTCCGAATCGTGGTCGAGGATCAGGTCGAGCACGGCGTCCGAGATCGCATCCGACACCTTGTCGGGATGGCCCATGGAGACGCTTTCGGAGGTGAACAGGTGGCGCGAGGTGCTCATGTGTGTCCGTGCCCGCGGCGGGCGCTCGAAGGTGCTGGCAGGCCGAGGGGCGGTCCCTCGGCGATCGAAGGGGCGGAATATACCCGCGTCTGCGCCCGCGGCAGGCAAGGCCCCTCGGCCCGTGCAGGCGTGACAGATGGAAAAACCCGCACGCGGGCGCCGAAACAGGAAACCCCGCCTTCGCGGCGGCCGAAGCGGGGGGTAGATTTCTCCAGCCCGATGCGCCACGCCGCTTCCATCGCCGCCACCTTTCTTGCGCTCGCCGCCGCCGCGGGTGCCGCCGCGCAGGCGCTGCCGCCCGAGCAGGCGGGTCCGTCGATCGTGCCTGCGGGCACGCATGCCGCCGACCGCGTGATGGTGCAGTTCGCGCCGGGCGTTCGCCTCGGGAAGGACGGGCTTCCCGCGATCGCCGACAAGCGCCTCGAGCGCGAGGCGCGCGCGGCGCTTGCCGCGGCGGGCGCGCTGCGCGCGGCGTCGATCTTCGTCACGCCACCGAAGAACGCGGCGCTCGCCGCCTCGATCGGCCTCGACCGCTGGCATCGCGTCGAGCTCGGCGCTGGCCGCGACCCCGTGGCGGCGCTCGTGCGGCTGTCGAAGTGCCGCGCCTTCGCGCGCGTCGAGCTCGACGGCGCGGGCGGCCTCGCCGCGCTTCCGAACGACCCGAGCCTTCCGCTCCAGTACTCGCTGCGCAACACGGGCCAGACCGTGGGCGGCCAGGTCGGGATCGCGGGCGCCGATGTGAAGGCCGAGGGCGCGTGGAGCTACACCACGGGCGACGCGAACCTCGTGATCGCCGTGCTCGACTCGGGCATCGATCCGCACCCCGAGCTCGCGGGCCGCATCCTTGCGGGCATCAATGTGCCCGACGGCAACACCGTCACCATCGACGAGTGCAACCACGGCACGCATGTCGCGGGCATCCTCGCCGCAACGGGCAACAACGGCGCGGGCATCGCGGGCATGACCTGGAACGCGAAGCTGCTTCCCGTGGTCGTGGTGAACGGCTGCTCGGGCTTCGAGGCCGATGTCGCGTCGGGCCTGACCTGGGCCACCGACCAGGGCGCGAAGCTCGTCAACATGAGCCTGCAGTTCTACCTCGGCGGCACGCCGCTGCAGCAGGCCGTGCAGTACGCGCACGCGCAGGGCGTGCTGATGGTCGCGGCCACGGGCAACAACGGCAACACCAACATCGCGGCGCCCGCGCGCTACAACCAGACGATCGCGGTCGCCGCCACCGACAACCGCGATGTGCGCGCCAGCTTCTCGAACTACGGCGCCGAGGTCGATGTGTGCGCGCCCGGCGTGAATGTGTACTCGCTGTCGGGCGCGACCTCGTACGCCTACAAGTCGGGCACCAGCTTCGCCGCGCCGCACATCGCGGGCGCGGCGGCGCTCCTGTGGAGCCTCGACCCCACGCTCACGCGCGACGAGGTTCGCGCCGCGATCGTCTCGACCGCCGTCGACCTCGGAACGCCCGGAACCGACCAGTTCTACGGCGCGGGACGCCTTGACGCCGCCGCCGCGCTCGCGTCGGTGGTGCCGCCCTACGCGCCCGAGGACCTCAACCAGGACGGCCTTGTGAACGCGCAGGATCTCGCCATCGTGCTCGCCGCGTGGGGCGCGTGCGCCGACTGCGACGGCGGCTGCCCCGCCGACCTGAACGGCGACTGCCTCGTCGACGCGCAGGATCTCGCGCGGATCCTTGCCGCATGGTGAGCGATTCGGCCCGCGCAGGCGCGCATGCGCGCGCGCGGCGCTATCCTCAGCCCGATGCCGGTTCCGATGGAGCTCTCCCGCGTGCTGATCCTCGACTCGAGCCCCGAGCAGTTCATCACGCTCGCCGAGAAGGACGGACCGCGCAGCTTCGCGATCAAGATCGGCACCGCCGAGGCCGTGGCCATCGACCGCCGCCTGCGCGGCGAGCCGCCCGTGCGGCCGCAGACGCATGAGCTCGTCGACAGCATCCTGCGCGAGCTCGGCGCCACGGTCGAGCGCATCGTGATCCACCGCCTCGACGGCGGCACCTACTACGCGAGCCTGTACCTGCGCACCGCCGACGGCGTGGTCGAGATCGACGCGCGTCCGAGCGACGCCATCGCGGTCGGCGTGGGCCACGCAACCCCGATCGAGGTCGCCGAGGAGGTGCTCGCCGAGAGCGCCGAGGAGCGCCCCGATGTCGAGCCTCCCATCGAGGCGGGCGGCAACGACGACGATGACGACGATGAGTGACGCGACCGACCAGGAAGTTCGCGGCGGTTCCGAAGGCGAGGCCGATGTGCAGGCCCGGCGTGGCAACGCGCCGCTCGCGCATCACGACGCGGTGGGCTTCGCGCTGCCCGCCGACTGGATCACCCTTGGCCCGCCGTGCCCGCGCCCCGATCCGCGCCCGGGGCCGCGCGCGTCGAGCGCGCAGGGGCTCGGAGGCCGGCTCAAGGAGCGCGCGGGCGACTTCCTCGTCGAGGAGATTCCCGCCTACGACCCGTGCGGCGAGGGCGAGCACCTCTACCTCGGCGTCCAGAAGACGAACATGCCGCACACCGAGATGCTCGGCGTGCTGTGCCGCCACTTCCGCGTCGAGGAGTCGGCGATCGGCTTCGCGGGCATGAAGGACCGCGTCGCGGTGACGCAGCAGACCGTGTCGGTGCACCTGCCCGTCGAGCGCGCGGTGGGCGAGCTGCGGCACGAGCGCCTTCAGGTGCTGTGGGCCATGCGTCACGCGAACAAGCTGCGGCGCGGGCACCTGCGCGGCAACCGCTTCGCGATCCGCATCCGCGGCGTCGATCCGCTGAAGGTGGTCGAGGTGAAGCGCCGCATGGAGATGCTCGCGCGCGAGGGCATTCCCGACTACTTCGGCGAGCAGCGCTTCGGCTACCGCGCCAACAACCAGGTGTACGGCCGGCTCTACGCGCGCGGCGCGTGGCAGCCGCTGCTCGACGAACTGCTCGGGCCGCACGGCACGCCGTTCCCGCCGCACCAGCGCGCGGTGCGCGAGGCATACGCCGAGGGCCGATTCGCCGAGGCGCACGAGATGTGGGGCCGCCACGACCAGGCCGAGCGCATCGCGCTGCGCGCGCTCGCCAAGGGCCGCGACGCGGCGGGCGCGGTGCGCGCGATTCCGAACCACATTCGCGACTTCTGGATGAGCGCGCTGCAGGCCGCGGTGTACAACCAGGCGCTCGCGCGGCGCGTGGCCGACGGCTCGTTCGCGCGCGTGCTTCGCGGCGATGTGGTGTCGCTTGCGGGGAAGGGCTCGGTGTTCGCGGTGGCCGAGGACGCGCCCGACGCCGAGCTCGCCGAGCTCGACGCGCGCTGCGCCGCGCTCGACCTCTCGCCCGCGGGGCCGATCTTCGGGCCGAGCATGGTCGAGGCATCGGGCGTGCCCGCGGCGCACGAGCGCGCCGCACTCGCGGCGCACGGCTGCGACGGCGGCGAGTTCGCGCCACCGGTCCTCTCGCAGGAAGGCGCGCGCCGCCCGTTCCGCATCGCCATGCGCGACTGGGCCGTCGACGCGGGCGTCGACGAGCACGGCGGCTACATCCGCCTCGTGTTCGACCTTCCGAAGGGCGCGTTCGCGACCGTCCTGTGCCGCGAGATCATGGGCTAGCCCGCGGTCGCTCGGCGCATTCCGCTAGCACGCCACGCCGTGCGCCCGCGCGGCGGCGACGATCTGCGCGGCGGTGTCGCGCTCGTGGTCGATGCGCATGGCGTGCCAGCCGCATGCGCGCGCGGTGGCGCAGTTCTCCTCGAGGTCGTCGAGGAAGAGGATCTCGTGCGGCGCCGCGCCCGTCGCGCGCTCGAACGCGCGATAGATGTCGTGCCCGGGCTTCTCGAGCCCGAGCAGGTGCGACGCATGGCGGTGATCGATCGCGCCGAAGCTCGGGAGCTCGAGCAGCGCGTCCCAGTGCCGGTCGTTCGTGTTCGAGAGGCACGCGGTTGCGGCGCCCGCGCGGCGCACGGCGCCGAGCGCGGTGGCGACGCCGGGATACTCGCCCACGAGCACCGCGTCGTGGGCGCGCAAAATCGTCTCGCGGTCGAAGCGGCCGCCAAGCGCCGCGTGTGCGCGCTCGACCCAGGCTTCCCACGCGTGCTCGCCCCGCTGATGCGAGGCCGACGCGGCGCGGAACGCGCCCATCTCCGCCTCGCTGATCTCTTCAAGCAGGTATCCAGGAACGCCGACGGCGTGCAGCGCCTCGGGCAGCGTGCGGCGGATGCGCACGACGACGCCGCCAAGGTCGACGCAGACGAGCCGGACGGGGTGCCTCGAGGTCATGGCGTGCTCGCGTGGTGTTCTCGCGGGCGCTTACGCGCTGCGCTTGCGCGCGTCGCTGCGCGCGGCCTCGGCCTTGCGCGCCTTCTGCTGCGCGCGGCGCTCGCGGAAGAACGCGCG
>JBJTOV010000220.1:0-11668 GCA_046074745.1 Planctomycetota bacterium
GCGGAGCGATGTGAGCGCGGTGGCGGCGGCGAGCGTGGTGATGGAGAACGCGGTGGCGTTCGAGGTGGCGCGGGCGTTCCTGCTGAAGTTCGGGGGCGACTCGATGGGCGAGGTGCGGCGGGCGTACGAGGGCTTCTTGGAAGCGGCGAGGCGGATCTGACGAACGGCGCGAAAGGGGCGTTCGAGCGGGTCGGCGACGACGCCTCCGACCGGTGCCTGGCAAATGCCGCGCGGTGCCCGGCACTCGCTGGCATGTGCCATGCCCGCCTCCGCCAGGAAAGCGCGGACTCGCAAGTCGATGTGAGAGAGCCGCTTACATGCGAGTGAATCCGTGCGCGGCGCGTGCCTGGCACGTGCCGTGCACTGCCTGGCACTCGCTGGCACGTGCCAGGCACCGATTGGGGGGGGTTGCTGCGCGTTCCTCTCACCACCCCTCCGATAGCATCGCATCCGCATCATGGCCACCATCGAGACCAAGCCCGCTTCCTCGACCGCTCCCCGCAAGCCCCACTACTGGCAGATTCCCTCGCCCGCCGAGCGCGTCGCCACCCGCGTCTTCGAGCGCGCCAAGGATGTCTCCTCCACCGTCGCCCGCGAGATCGCCGACCTCATTCGCGCCAAGGCCGCCAAGGGCGAGCGCTGCGTCCTCGGACTCGCCACCGGCTCCACGCCCACCGGCGTCTACGAGGAGCTCGTCCGGCTGCACAAGGACGAAGGCCTCTCCTTCCGCAATGTCGTCACCTTCAATCTCGACGAGTACTGGCCCATGCAGCCGCACGAGCTGCAGAGCTACCACCGCTTCATGCGCGAGTACCTCTTCGACCGCATCGACATCGATCCGCGCAACACCCACATCCCCGACGGCACCGCCGCCGAGGAAGAGGTGCGCACCATGTGCGAGCGCTACGAGCAGATGATCCGCGACGCAGGCGGCATCGACCTGCAGCTTCTCGGCATCGGCCGCACCGGCCACATCGGCTTCAACGAGCCAGGCTCGTCGCGCACCAGCCGCACGCGCCTGATCACGCTCGACAGCGTCACCCGCAAGGACGCCGCCAGCGATTTCTTCGGCGAAGAGCATGTCCCGTCGCGCGCCGTCACCATGGGCGTCGGCAGCATCCTCGAGGCGAAGCGCGTCGTCATGCTCGCCTTCGGCGAGGGCAAGGCTCCCGTGGTCGCGCGTGCGATCGAGGGCCCCGTCACCAACGCCGTCGCCGCGAGCTTCCTCCAGGAGCACACCAACGCGCAGGTCTACCTCGACCTCGCCGCCGCCGCCGAACTCGAGCGCTGCAAGGCGCCGTGGTGCAGCGCGAACCACGACCTCGACTGGGACGACGCGATGACGCGCAAGGCCGTGATCTGGCTCGCGCGCGCCACGAAGAAGGCCATCCTCAAGCTCACCGCCGAGGATTACAACGAGCACCACCTGCAGGACCTGCTCGCGGGCCGCGGCAAGGCGTACGACCTGAACATCTCCGTCTTCCGCCAGCTGCAGCGCTCGATCACGGGATGGCCCGGCGGCAAGCCCCGCGACCGCAAGCAGGCGGGCGACATCGACCGCCCCGGCGACGAGGTCTTCCCGAAGCGCGTGCTCATCTTCAGCCCGCACCCCGACGACGATGTCATCTCGATGGGCGGCACCTTCATCCGTCTCGTCGACCAGGGCCACGAGGTGCATGTCGCGTACCAGACCTCGGGCAACATCGCGGTGTTCGACGCCGAGGCGATGCGGTTCCTCGACTTCGCGGCCGACTTCAACGCGCTGTTCGGATTCGAAGGCGCGAAGACCGAGCGCCTCGAGCACGACATCGCGCGGCGCCTGCGCGACAAGAAGCCCGGCGAGGTCGATCCGCCCGAGGTGCAGCGCCTGAAGGGCCTCATCCGCCGCGGCGAGGCGAAGGCCGCGGGCATCTACTGCGGCGTGCCCGAGGATCGCCTCCACTTCCTCGACATGCCGTTCTACGAGACGGGCCGCGTGCGCAAGAAGCCGCTCGCGCAGGACGACATCGAGATCGTGAAGGCGCTGCTGCGCCGCGTGAAGCCGCACCAGGTGTACGCGGCGGGCGACCTGAGCGACCCGCACGGCACGCACCGCGTGTGCCTGTCGGCCATCTTCCGCGCGCTGAAGGACTGCGCGGCCGCGGGCGACGCGTGGCTCGCCGAGTGCACCACCTGGCTCTACCGCGGCGCGTGGCAGGAGTGGGATGTCGAGCAGACCGAGATGGCCGTGCCGCTCTCGCCCGACGAAGTCGCCCGCAAGCGCGCCGCGATCTTCAAGCACCAGTCGCAGAAGGACCGCGCGCTCTTCCCGGGCGCCGACGAGCGCGAGTTCTGGGAGCGCGCCGAGCAGCGCAACGCGAACACCGCGGCCATCTACGACCAGCTCGGCCTGGCCGAATACGCCGCCATCGAGTCGTTCGTCCGCTGGGACGGCCGGCCGCTCGACTGATCGCCGCCATGCCCGCACGCACGGCGATCCTCTGCGCGCTCACGCTGCTCTCGGCCGCGTCGGGGCCCGTCGCCACCGCGCCGCGAACGGAATGCCTCGCCTTCGCAGCGCAAGCCGCGCCGCCCGCGTTCACGAAGCGCACCCTGAGCAAGGACTTCCTCGCCGAAGGCTGCACCGCGGCCGACTTCAACAACGACGGCGCGCGCGATGTCTGCGTGGGCCGCTTCATCTGGCTCGGTCCCGCGTTCGATCGCCGCGTCGCGTACACGCCCGAGCGCGTGAACGCCGACGGCATCACGCGCGCGCCGTACCGCGCCGACACGGGCTACTCCGACTACTTCGAGCAGTTCGCGCATGACTTCGACGGCGACGGCTGGACCGACATCCTGGTCTACGGTCCGCCGGGCACGCCTGCATCGGTGTTCGTGAATCCGCGCGCCGCGCAGCCCGCCGACGAGATGGACTGGGCGCGCCACGACATCTTCGACTCGGCCGACGGCGAGTCGCCCGACCTCGTCGACATCACGGGCGACGGCTGGCCCGAGCTCCTCTGCTTCACGGGCGGCCGCTACGGCTACGCGGCGATCGACCGCGCGAACCCGCTCGCGAAGGCGCGCTTCCGCCCCGTGAGCGCGCCGCCCGCAGAAGGCGAGCCGACGATCCATCGCTACACGCACGGCTACGGCGCAGGCGATGTGAACGGCGACGGCCGCACCGACATCCTGACGAGCGGCGGCTGGTACGAGCAGCCCGCGGACGCATCGGGCGAAACTCCTTGGACGCTGCACCGCGCGGCCTTCGGCGACGGCGGCGCGCAGATGTACGCGCTCGACGCCAACGGCGACGGCCGCGCCGACATCGTGACCAGCATCAAGGCGCACGGATACGGGCTGTCGTGGTTCGAGCAGAGCGCCGACGGCTCGTTCACCGAGCGCGTGATCCTCGGCCGCGCCGCGGCCGACAACGCCGATGGCGCGGGCTTCAGCCAGCTGCACGCGCTGCGCATCGCCGACATCGACGGCGACGGGCTTCCCGACATCGTGACGGGCAAGCGCCGCTGGGCGCACGGACCGCTCGGCGACGAAGAGCCCATGGCGCCGCCCGTCGTGCGCTGGTTCAGGCAGGTGCGCGACGCATCCGCGCCCGGCGGCGCGCGGTTCGAGCAGATTGCGATCGACGCCGACAGCGGCGTCGGCACGCAGTTCTGGACGGGAAATCTCGATGCCGACGGCAAGCCCGACATCGTGGTCGGCAACAAGCACGGCGCGTTCGTCTTCACGCAGCGCTAGCAGGACGCCGAGTTCGCCGCGCACACGCGCGCTTCCTCGGTGGCCCGCGAGCGGCTACTCGATCTCCTCGCCGCCGCCGCGGTCGGGCCTCAGATCGTCGGGCGCCCGGTCGAGCGGCTGCGCATCGACGACGGGCGTGTACGACACGGTGCGCGGCGGGCGGCCCGCGCGGTCGAACTCGAGCGTCCAGGTGCCCGCGATGTACGCGCAGTCGCCGGAACGCGAATCTCCGGGCGCCACACCGCGCAGCTTCACCTCGAACGGCTTGGTCGCGTCGAAGCCCGCCGCACGAACCATGGGGCGCGCGGCCTGTCCGCCGTGCGCGTCGAAGTCGTCGGGCTCGCTCCAGCTGCGGCCCGCCTGCAGCACCTCGGCGCGCACGCCCGCATGCACGCCGTTGATCGTGCCGAGCTGCGCGAGCTCGAGCACGAGCGCCGCGTCATCGCCCGCGCCTTCGGTGCCGATGTCGGCGCCGCGCAACTGGTCCGCCATCCATGCGGTGAGCGTGGTCCCGTTCAGCGCCAGGCGCTTGCCTGCCACGGGCGCCTTCGAATCGACCACGATCGTCCAGACGAACTGAAACGGATCGTCGACCTGCGCGCCGCGCCTGCCAGCGCCGCGCCGCGCCGAAGCCGTGGTGCCGACCGTCGCACGCACCACCACCTCGCCGTTCCACTCGGGATCGCGCCTCGCGGCGCCGAGGTCGATCATCGTGCCGAAGGTGGCGTCGAGCTCGGGTGCGCCGAACGGCGCGCGCAGCGCATGCTCGCTGCCATCCTTCCTGCGGTAGAGCGTCGTGGCCTCGCCGAACGCGAGCTCGCGCCCGAAGATCGCGAAGCCATCGCGCACGAGCCGCACGCGCTGCATTCCGCCGCCCGCACCGCGCGACCCTTCGGGCGAAAGCCGCAGCTTCGGCCCGCGCAGGAACGCGCGCTTCGCGCCTTCGCTCGCGAGCACCGGCTCGGCCAGATCGAAGGGCAGCGCATCGCTGAACGCCGTCGACCTCGGCAGGTTCGCCGCCAGCGCGCGGTCGGCCTCAAGCGCGCTCGCGAGCGCGACGCCGAACGCACGCAGCGCCGCGTCGCTCGCGTTGAATCCCGTGGGCGCGGCGCCCATGCCCATCCCCATCTGGCCGTCGATCTCGACCACCGCATTCAGAATCGCCGCGCGCGCCGCAGGGTCGCGCGCGAACCGCGCGGTCGCGTCGCGCCATGCGTCGTCGGTCGCCTTCGATGCGGGCGCGCCCAGCATGCGTGAAAGCTCCATCGACGCCTGCAGATCGCCTGCCGCAGCCTTGTCGATCACGCTTCCGATGTCGCCGCCCACGCCGAGCGTGGCCACCGTCTGCGCGATCAGCCTGTTCGCAAACGGAAGCGCGATCGCCGCGGCGAGCAGTCCGATCGCCAGCGCGAGCAGCCGCCCGCGCACGCGCCATCGCCCGACCACGAGCGCGTTCGGGCTCGCAAGTTCCGCGCCGCACTCGCCGCACTTCGCGGGCGGTTCGCCCGTGCGCGCGACTTCGTGGCCGCACTTGCGGCAGCGGAGCTCGATGCCGCGCCGCGCACCCGCGAGCGCCGCGCCGAAGCAGACCAGCGCCACGGCCACGGCGCATGTCGAGATCGCGATGAGGGAATCGATCAAGGGCATGGCGCGGAGTCTCGCACGCAGCACGGCGCGTGTCGAGCGTCTTCAACCGCGCGCCTGAATCGCATCTTCGATCGCGTCTTCGCTCGCGTCTTTCACCGCGTCTGCAACCGCGCGATCGCCGCCCAGCCATCGCTCACGGCGCGGCGGCCGGCTGTTCCGCCAGCGGCTGCTCGAGCTCGACGCGGTCCACCGTCAGGTCGACGGGCACGAGCACCGTGGTGCTGCGCGCGGCGCCCGAGGCATCCACCAGCCTGCGCGACGAGAACACGAGCCCAAGCGACCCGCGCACGCGGATCTCGAGCCGCGACAGATCGGCATCGGCACCAGGTACAAGCGCGATGTCGGCGCCGTTCGCCACGGGCTCGAGCCGCCGCTCATCCTGCGGTCCGCGCACCAGCGTGCACGCGAGCTGCGTGAAGTCCATCGTCGCCACCGCCGCAGCCGTCTCCGAGGCCATCTGCACCGCGCACGGCTTCGACGGGTCGACCCGCAGCGCAAGCCCTCGCTGCAGCGCGGCGACAGGCCCCGTGTCGTCGCCGAGCCGATCGAAGTCGAGGAGCCGCGGCTTCACGCGCGGATCGAACGCAAGCGCAGGCTCGAGCACCACCGCATCGGCGATGCACTCCTTCACGAGCGCCACCTGCGCGGGCGACAGCCGCGATGCGCCGATCGCGTCGAAGTGCCGCGTCGAGGCGAGCACCGAGATCGCGACCACGAGCGCGGTGGATCGCGTCGAAGGCTCGAGCGCCGCGTCGCGCAGCGCCTCGAGGCGCGCATCCGAGGCCCAGTACGCGTTCTCCGCCACGGGAAACGCGCCCGGATACACCCACTCGTCGAACACGGGGCCGCTCTCGGCGTTGCGCAGCATCACCTCGACGAATCGCTCGGGCGAGATGCGCGCGGGCCGCGCGTCCTTCTCGCAGCCCTCGATCACCCACCAGCCGCGCGTGAGCACGATGCGCGCCTCCGCTCCGCTGCCGAACGAGAACCCCCACGCCCCGACGAAGTTCGACACCCACACGCCGACGGCCGCAAGCGCCACGCCCGCAAGCGACGGCAGCCACGCCACCACGCGCCGCGTGTCGCGCACCGCGCCTTCGCGCAGGAGATCGGCGCCGCACTCGGTGCACACGGTCCGCATCGCGCCGCCGAGGTCGTAGCCGCACTTCGCGCAGGTCCGCCGCTTCGGCATGCGCCGCCCGAGCACGATGCCCCACAGCGCAAGCACCGCGCCGCCGACGACGGCAAGACATGCCGCGCTCGCGAACGCGGTCAGCAGCCATACCGGTGTGCCGAGGACGAACGCCGACTGCATCTCTCGGCGCAGTGTAGCCGCGGCACGCGCTATCCTCGCCGCATGCACGCGGCTCCCGACGACCAGACGCTTCTCGCGCCCATCCTCTCCGCGATCCTGGCCGACCTGCGCGCCGAAAGCGGCACCCTGCACGCGCTCGGCGCCGACGGCGCGCTCCACCTCCGCTGCGCGATCGGCATTCCCGCGCCCGTGGTCGACATCGTGCGCATCGTGCCCGTCGGGAAGGGCATGGCGGGCCTTGCGGCCGAGCGGCGGACTCCCGTCAACTCCTGCAACATCCAGCAGGATTCGTCGGGCGATGTGCGCCCGGGCGCGCGCGCCACGGGCCTGGCGGGAAGCGTGTGCGTGCCCATCCTGTCGCCCGCGGGCGCGCTGCTCGGCACGCTGGGCGTCGCCACGCGCGCCGAGCGCACCTTCACCGCCGACGAGGAACGCGCGCTGATGCAGCGCGGCCTCGCGTTCTTCGCCTGACGCCCGCTCAGCGCGCGATGTGGATCACCGCGTGGTCCACGGGATCGCCGTCCGAGTAGTTGAATCCCTTCAGCTCGCCGACCAGCAGGCCGAGGTGGATGAACTCGTTCCTGTTCGCGGTGGGAACCACGAGATACGCGCCCTTGTTCGCCGCGCACCATTCGAGGATGCGCGGGCGCGTCGTGTCGTTCACGCGGTCGCCGAGGCGGTCGAGCCGGGCGCGCGTCGTCCAGAGCAGCGAGTCCTCGCCGTAGCCGACGCCGCCGATCCGCGGAAAATCCGCATCGCGCGGCGTCTTCCCCGACGCATCCGCCACGATGCCCACGATGCGCGGCGTGTTCCACACCCAGCGCGTCGCGGGAATCCACGCGCCGAACAGCGCCATCTCGGCGAGCGCCGTGGCGGGAATCGCCACGATCACCGCCGTCGCGAACCGCCCGCCGAGCGCCGCGCGCCACGCCTTCAGCACAAGCCACACCGCGGCCGCGGTCGCCACGGCCGCGACGGCGAGCGTCGCCGCGCCGATGTCGCTGAACGCGGGCCACGCCGGCTGCAGCGGGGCGGTCTTGCCCATGAACCAGAGCGTGGCCCACAGCCCTGCGCCCGCGAGCGACAGCAGGCAGCCCACGGCCATCCACGCCGACACGCCGACGCGGTCGCCTGCGTTGAGCGGCTTGGGCAGCGCGCGCAGCCCGCCGAGCGCCAGGCGCGCGCCCATCAGCGCGAGCGCGGGATACACGGGCAGCACATAGTGCGGGAACTTGGTCACGATCAGCTCGAACGCGATCCAGGTCGGCACGATCCAGCAGAAGAGGAACAGCTCGCCGTCGCGCCCGCGCACGCTTGCGAAGCGCGCCCGCATGCGCGCCAGGAGCCCCGTGCCCGCCGCGTGCCGCGCCTTGAACGCGCGCTTCACCATGCGTTCGAACCCAAGCAGGACGAGCAGCGATCCGGGGAAGAAGAACGCGAAGATCGTGAGCAGGTAGTAGCCGGGCGGCGCCGCGTGTCCTTCGGCGCCCTCGCGCGCGCGCAGCAGCACTTCCTTCTCGAACGCCGCCTTCAGCGTGTCGAGGCCGACCTCGCGCACCGCAAGCGCGATCCACGGCGCGGCGAGCGCCACCAGCACCACGAGTCCCGTGAACGGCCGCAGCCTCCACAGGAAGCGCCAGTCGCGCCGCGCCGCCGCGCACCCGAACGCCGTGGTCGCGGCCACGAACGGCGTGATCGGCCCCTTCGCCAGGATGCCGAGGCCCACGAACGCCCAGAAGAGCACGCTTGTCCCGAGCGGAAGCCCGCCGCGCGCCGCGGGATCGCGCCGATGCGCGCTCCACAGCGACCAGAGCGCGCACATGGCGAGCGTGGTCGTCAGCAGCAGCAACTCGTCGGCGCGCGCCATGTGGCAGTCGGTCACCACGACGGGCGCGACCACGATCAGGCACGCGGCGAGAAGCCCCGTGTTGCCGCCCATCATGCGCCGACCGATCCACAGCGTGCACAGCGCCGCCGCGAGCGCCGCAAGCGCGCTCGGCAGCCGGTACATCCAGATCGCGTCGTCGCGCGGCTCGCCGCCCGTCAGCGCGAGCACGGCGGGCGCCTGCACCCAGTAGATCAGCGGCGGCTTCTTCAGGCGGATCTCGTCGCCCACGCGCGGAATCACCCAGTCTGCCAGCCGGTCGCTCTCGGCCATCTGCCGCGAGGCCTGCGCGAAGCGCGGCTCGTCGCGATCGGTCACGGGAACCGCGGCGATGCCGACCAGGAAGGTGCACGCAGCCAGCAGGCACACGACGAACGCGGAGAGGATCCACGAGTCGCGCTTGCGGAAGCCGCTTTCCGTGCGGAGCGCTGCAAGCCAGGAGGACATGCGCGCGATGGTACCGCGCGCGGCCGCAGGCGGCGCTCATCCGCCGCCCGGCCCTCGCGTCACGCCGACTCGACCGCCGACGCCGCGGGCACCTTCGTGAACACGAAGCTCTTGCCCTGGTAGTCGACGCGCACCGCGTCGCCGTCCTTGAACTCGCCCGACAGGATGCGTCCCGCCAGCGCGTTCTCCACGCGCTGCTGGATCACGCGCTTCAGCGGCCGCGCGCCGAACTGCGGGTCGTAGCCCTCGCTCGCGAGCGCGGCGGTGGCCGCGGCCGTCACGCCCAGCGTGATGCCGCGCGCGGCCAGCCGCTTGCGCAGGTTTCCCAGCTGGATCTCGACGATCCCCGCCAGCTGCTCGCGGCCAAGCGCGTGGAAGATCACCGTCTCGTCGATGCGGTTGATCAGCTCGGGCCGCATGTGCTTCTTCAGCATGCCCTTCACATGCGCCTCGATCACCGACTCGTCCTCGCGGCGGTCGGTCATCTCGAGGATCGCGTGCGATCCGATGTTCGAGGTCATCACCACGATGGTGTTCGAGAAGTCGACCGTGCGGCCCTGTCCGTCGGTCAGCCGCCCGTCGTCGAGCACCTGGAGCAGGATGTTCGACACATCGGGATGCGCCTTCTCCATCTCGTCGAAGAGCACGACGCAGTAGGGGCGCCGCCGCACGGCCTCGGTGAGCTGCCCGCCCTCGTCGTGCCCGATGTAGCCGGGGGGCGAACCGATCAGCCGCGACACCGCGTGCTGCTCCATGTACTCGCTCATGTCGATGCGCACGATCGCCTCCTCGGTGTCGAAGAGGTAGCCCGCGAGCGCCTTGCACAGCTCGGTCTTGCCGACGCCGGTCGGACCAAGGAAGAGGAACGATCCGATCGGGCGCTGCGGCTCGCCGAGCCCCGCGCGGCTGCGGCGCACGGCCTCGCTCACAGCGGTCACCGCCTCGCGCTGGCCGACGACGCGCCGCGCGAGCTCCTGCTCCATGTGCAGCAGCTTCTCGCGCTCGCTCTCGACGAGCTTCGAGACCGGGATGCCGGTCCACTTGGCGACGACCTCGGCGATCTGCTCGCTGTCGACCTCCTCCTTCACCATCGCGGTGCCGTCGGCCTGCCGGCGGCGGAACGAATCCTCGGCGGCCTTGAGCTTCTGCTCGAGGTCGCGGAGATCGCCGTACTGGATGCGCGACGCGGCCTCGAAGTCGCCGCGGCGCTTCGCCTGCTCGAGCTCGATGTTCTTGCGCTCGATCTCGGACTGCACGGCCTTCACGGCCTCGAGCTCCGACTTCTCGAGCTGCCAGCGCGCGGTCATCGCGCGGTCCTTCTCGTTGAGGTCGGCGAGATCCTCCTCGATCGCCGCAAGCCGCTTCTTGCTGTCGGGGTCCTTCTCGAGCTTGAGCGCCTCGCGCTCGATCTCGAGCTGCATGACGCGGCGCTTCACCTCGTCGAGCTCGGCCGGCATCGAGTCGTTCTCGATGCGCAGCCGCGACGCGGCCTCGTCGAGGAGGTCGATCGCCTTGTCGGGAAGGAAGCGGTCGGCGATGTAGCGCTGCGACAGCGTCGCCGCCGACACCAGCGCGCCGTCCTGGATGCGCACGCCGTGGTGGGTCTCGTAGCGCTCCTTCAGGCCGCGCAGGATGGCGATCGTGTCCTCGAGGCTCGGCTCGCCCACGAACACGGGCTGGAAGCGCCGCTCGAACGCAGGGTCCTTCTCGACATGCTTGCGGTACTCGTCGAGCGTGGTCGCGCCGATGCATCGGAGCTCGCCGCGCGCGAGCGCGGGCTTCAGGAGCTGACCGGCGCCGACGGCGCCCTCGCTCTGGCCGGCGCCGACGATCGTGTGCAGCTCGTCGATGAAGAGGATCACGCGGCCCTCGCTCGACGCGACCTCGCGCAGCACGGCCTTCAGCCGCTCCTCGAACTCGCCGCGGTACTTCGCGCCCGCGAGCAGCTGGCCGACGTCGAGCGCGACGATGCGCGCGTCGCGCATCGACTCGGGGCAGTCGCCGTTCACGATGCGGATCGCGAGGCCTTCGGCGATCGCGGTCTTGCCGACGCCAGGCTCGCCGATCAGCACTGGGTTGTTCTTGGTGCGCCGCGACAGCACCTGCATGCAGCGGCGGATCTCCTCGTCGCGGCCGATGACCGGGTCGATCTTGCCCTGCTGGGCCTTCTCGACGAGGTCGATCCCGTACTTCTTCAGAGCTTCGAAGCTCGACTCCGCGTTTTGGTCGGCGATGTTCGACACGCCGGAGGCCTTCCGGATCGCCTCGACGGCTGCGAGCACGCGCCGGCGGTCGACGCCGAGGGTCGAAAGGACCTCCTTCGCGCCGCTCTTCACCTCGGCGAGCGCGAGCATCAGGTGCTCGCTCGAGACGTAGGCGTCCTTCATCTTCTGCGCATCGCGCTCGGCGACGCCGAGCACCTCGCCGAGTTCGCGCGAGGCGTTCCCCGAGACGCCGCCCTGCACCTTCGGCAGGCGGCGAAGCTCGGCCTCGGCGACGTCGCGGACGCGCGCCGGGTCGACGCCCGCCTTCTGCAGGAGCGACGCGGTGGCGGAGCCCTTCTCGGCGACGAGCGCCGAGAGGACATGGAGCGGCGTGATCTCCGAGTGGCCGGCGCCCGCGGCTGCGGACTGGGC
>JBJTOV010000221.1:0-2595 GCA_046074745.1 Planctomycetota bacterium
GCCCGAACTCAACTCGGGGGCCCGAACTCAACTCGGGTGCCCGAAAGCAACTCGGGGGCCCGAAACCAACTCGGGTACCCGAAACGAACTCGGGGGCCCGAAACCAACCCGGGGGCCCGAAACGAACTCGGGTGCTCAAAACCAACTCGGGTGCCCGCACCCTTCAGGGTGCGGAACCACGGGCGCGGGAGTCGCTCGTCGAAGCACGCAACCCACGGCGCCTGCTGAAGCCCGCGGTCTTCACGCAACCGCGCGCCTCGCCGCCCGCCGCGGCGCGCGCGTCACTCGGCAAGATTCAAGGCCTTCAGCACATCCTCGGTGATGTCGATCGCCTCGGGGTACTTGAGGAAGGTGCGCGCCTGGATCTGCCCGACCGTGTCCGACATGCGGTCGGTGCCGAACGGGCTCGCGGTCGGGTAGAAGCGAAACACGATGTCGATCGACTCCTTCTCGGCCACGGCCTCGACCGCCGCCACCAGCTCGCGGTAGGCCTGCTCGAACTGCTCGCTCGACATCTTCTCGCTGCGGCGGCGCACGCCCTCGAGCCACTGCGTGTACTGCTGCTGCAGCACGCCGAACTCCTGCTGCGCCTCGGGCGGCGGCGCGGCGCCCTCGGCCAGCGGGTACTTGGCGCGCAGCTCCTCGAGCCGCTTGTTGAAGTCGGCCTCCTCGCCGCTCGCCTTCTCCTGCTCCTCCTTGCGGCGCTCCTCGTAGCTCTTGCCCGCGAGAATGCGCTTCATCGCCTTGTCGATGTCGACCGCGGCCACGCTCCACACGCGGTTGGTCGAGCGGTCGCCCCACGCGATGCGCCCGTCCTTCGCGGCGACGCGCAGCGCGTCCTTGCCCGCTTCGGTCGAGAGAAGCAGCGCGTCGGCAGGCCCGAGGTCGTTCGACACGGGCGCCCCCGCCACCGCGGCCTGCGGCGCGGGGCCGCGCAGCGCCACCACGAGCGCGGCGGCCGAAAGGACGAGCGAGGATGCGAGCACGAGGCGTTCGGAGGGTCGTCGGATCATGCGCCGAGTGTATCGGCCGCGCGCGCCTCGATGAGCCGCGCCGTCTCGCGCACGAACCAGTCGGCCACGCGCCTCTTCATCGCGTCGACCGACGGCGCACCATCGCCGAGCTCGGCGTGCATGCTGGTCACGGGCCGCGAAAGCCCGCACGGCACGATCAGGCCGAAGTGCGACAGGTCGGGCCGGACATTGAGCGCAAACCCGTGCATCGACGCGAACCGCGACAGCCGCACGCCGATCGCCGCGATCTTCCGCTCGGGCGCCCCCGCGCCCACCCAGACCCCCGTCGCGGTCGCGTCGCGCATGCCCGCGAGCCCGTCGGGCGCAAGCACATCCACGATGCACTGCTCGAGCAGGCGCACATAGGGGTGCACCTTCAGCCCGAGGCGCTCGAGGTCGAGGATCGGATAGGCGACGAGCTGCCCGGGGCCGTGGTAGGTCACATCGCCGCCGCGGTCGGTCTCGATCCGCTCGATGCCGCGGCGGGCGAGCAGTTCGTCGGTCGCGAGCACATGCGCCGCCGCCCCCTGCCGCCTGGTCACCGTCACCACCGGTGGATCGTGCTCGAGCAGGAACACCGTCATGGGCACGCGCGCGGCGCGGCCCGCCACCAGCCGCTCGTGCGTGTCGCGCTGCAGCGCGAGCGCGTCGTCGTAGCGCATGCGCCCGAGATCGACGACCGAGAGGTGGCTGGAGCCCGCGATGACCTGCACGGCGCAAGCGTACGGCGGACGCCGCGATCCGTACAATCGCCGCGTGCCCCACATCCATCCATCCGCGGTGCTCACCGGCGACATCGAGCTCGCCCCCGACTGCGTCATCGGCCCGAACTGCACGCTGGCCGGCCGCATCAGGCTCGGCGCGGGCACCGTGCTCATCTCCTCGGTGCACCTGCACGGGCCGCTCACGATGGGCGAGCGCAATGTGTGCTACCCGGGCTGCTGCATCGGATTCGCGCCGCAGGACCTCGGATTCGACGCCTCGAAGGACGGCGCGGGCGTCGCGATCGGCGACGGCAATGTGTTCCGCGAGCAGGTCAGCATCCACCGCGCGACGCGCGAGGACCGCCCCACCCGCGTGGGCGACGGCAACTACTTCATGGCCTGCTCGCACGCCGGCCACGATGTGCAGGTCGCGAACCGCTGCGTGTTCGCCAACAACACGCTGTTCGCGGGGCACGCCGAGGTGGGCGACCGCGTGGTGACGGGCGGCGGCGCGGGCATCCACCAGTTCGTGCGCATCGGACGCGGCGCCATGCTCGGCGGCCTGTGCGGCGTGACCAAGGATGTGTGTCCGTTCTTCACGCTCACCGCGACCAACTACATCGGCGGCTACAACAGGATCGGCATGAAGCGCGGCGGCTTCGCGCCCGCCGACATCGATGCGGTGCGCGAGATGTACGGCCTGCTCGTGCGCGACCGGCGGCCGTACTCGCAGCGCATCGCGGCCGTCGAGCGGTTGCCCGCGCATCCGATGGTCGACGAGTTCCTCGCGTTCATCCGCGCGTCGAAGCGCGGCCTGACGGGCCGCCACGGCCGCGAGACGAGCGCGCGATCCTCGGCCGCCGCGGCGGAGGCCGAGT
>JBJTOV010000222.1:0-7597 GCA_046074745.1 Planctomycetota bacterium
CAACAGCAGCAGCAGCAGCAGCAGCAGCAGCAGCAACAGGAGCAGGAGCAGGAGCAGCAGCAGCAGCAGCAACAGCAGCAGCCGCAGCAACAGCAACAGCAGCAGCAGCAGCAGCAGCAGCAACAACAGCAGCAACAGCAGCAGCAACAACAGCAGCAGCAACAACAGCAGCAGCAACAGCAGCAGCAACAGCAACAGCAACAGCAGCAACAGCAGCAGGAGCAACAGCAACAGCAGCAGAGCCGCGCCGAGCGCCCCCTCACAAAGGAGGAAGTCGATCGCCTGCTGCAGAAGATCCGCGACAAGGAGCGGCAGCGGATCCAGGAGAAGCTCGAGGGCGAACAGCGACGCCAGCGCGCTCGCACCACGCCGCCGGCGAGGGACTGGTAGCACGACCATGGAGCGCCGCCCTCTTCGAGCCGCCCTCTCGCCCTTCATCGCCGCTGCGATCGCGGCGGCGGCATTGCTCTTCCTCGGCTCGACTGCGGCCGCCCAGCAGATCTCCGCGCAGGTCGCCTCGCGACAGTGCTATGTCGGCGAGCCGCTCCGAGTCACCGTCACCGTGAGCAACTTCGAGTCGTTCGACGGCCCGAGCTTCGAGCCGGTCGAGGGCCTCGAGATCCGCCGCCTTCCGGGCGAGCAGACATCGATGCGCACCGAGATCGTGAATGGCCGCGTGCGGCAGCAGCGCACGATCGGCATCAACTTCGAGGCCATTCCCGCGCGCGTCGGCGGATTCACCATCCCCGCCTTCACCGTGGTGTCCGACGGAAAGACCTTCGCCACCGACCCGATCCCCGTGTCCGCGGTCGTATCCGAGACGGGCGACCTGATGGTCGTCCGCGTGTCCAGCACGCCGCAGTCGATCTTCGTCGGTCAGCGCGCCGCGCTCATGCTCGAGGTCGCGGTGAAGGTGTTCCGCGACCGCGATCTCGGCATCACCCTCGACGAAGGCTCGATGTGGATGCTGCTCGACCGCAACGCGAGCTCGTGGGGCGCCTTCGGACCGACGCTGCAGAAGCTGCTCAGCGAGAACCGCAGGCCGCGCGGCGAGTCGCGCATCATCGGCGACACCGAGTACATCGTGTTCACGATCGTGAAGGACTTCGACCCGATCGCCGCAGGCGAGGTGCAGCTCGGCGACATCCGCATCCGCATGGAGTACCCGCTGCGCCTTCGTCGCGGAAACGACTTCTTCTTCGAGAACCGGCTGCAGCTCGGCGAATCGCGGCCGATCAGCGCCACGCCTTCCGAGATCGCGATCGAGGTTCGGCCCGTGCCCGAGGCCGGCAGGCCCTCCGCATGGAACGGAGCCGTCGGACGCTTCGAGATCGTGGCAAGCGCTCTCCCGACCGAGGTGAATGTGGGCGACCCGATCACGCTCACCCTTCGCGCCACCGACCTCTCGGCGGCCAGCGCGCTCGACGGACTGCAGTCGCCCGATCTTGCGCTGCAGCCTGCGTTCGCCTCGGGATTCCGCGTGCCGCGCGACGCGGCGGCGGGTTCGGTCGAGGCGCGCAGCAAGGTGTTCACGCAGTCGATCAGGGCGCTTTCGGACGCGGTCACCGAGATCCCGCCCATCGAGTTCGCGTACTTCGACCCCGAGGGGCAGCGGTTCGAGACGGTGCGCACGGCGGCCATCCCGATCAAGGTGCGGCCAAGCACCGTGGCGCGGCTTGAGGTCGACGCGGACACCGCCGAGGTGGAGCGGCCGTCGCAGGAATTCACGCGGATCGAGGGCGGGCTGCTGGCCAACGCCTCGGTTGCCGAGATGTCGCGCGGCGGCGCCGCTCCGATGTCGCTCCTTCTTGTGCCCGCGATCGCCGGACCTGCGTCGCTTGCGCTCGCCGTGCTCTGGCGCAGGCGCGAGGAAATCGACCGCCGCGATCCCGCGCGCCGGCGCGCGCGCGGCGCGATGCGGGCGTTCGAGCGCCGCATCGACGCGAGCGAGCGCGCGACCGACGCCTCGACCGCGGCCACGGCCGACGCCGTGTCCGCAGCGCTGCTTGCGTATCTCGCCGACCGCTTCGGCAGCCCCGAGGGTTCGCTCACCCGCGGCGACGCGATGGCGCTGCTTGATGCCGCAGGCGCCGAGGCGACGCTGCGCGCGCGTGTCGACGCGTATCTGCGCCAATGCGAGCGCGCGCGCTACTCGGGCGAACGCATCGATCTCTCCGAGGCGCGCGCCGTGGCGCGGGCGCTCGAATCGTCGCCGCATGCGCCGCGCGGAGGCATGCCATGAGGCTGCTGCCCGCCGCGTTGTGCATCGTGTGCACGGCGCTTCTCGCGCTTGCGATGGGATTCGGCCGCGGGCGCGCGTCGGCCGAGTTCGACGCCGCGGTGAACGCCGCGGAAACCGCGTTCGCGCGGGGCATCGAGGGCGCATCGGCCGACGCGGAAGGCGCGCGCACCGAATTCGCGGCCGCCGCGAGCGGCTACGCGGCGGCCATGGCGATCAGGCCCTCCGCCGCGCTCGCCTACAACGAAGGCAACGCGCGACTTCGCGCGGGCGAGCTTGGAAAGGCGATCGCCGCCTACCGCGGCGCGCTGCTCCGCGCTCCCGGCGAGGCGAGGATCGAGCGCAACCTCGACGAGGCGAGACGCCAGCTCGCACGCACCGTGGCGCCGCCGTCACCGCGATGGATCGACGCCGCGCGTGAGGCCTGGCTCTGGATTCCCGCCCGCCTGCCGATTTCGCTCGCGCTCTGGACGCTCGGCTTCGCGCTGCTCGCAGCCGCGGTCATGGGCGCAGACTCGCGTCGGCGCTCGATCGACCGAGCGGGTGCGCTGCTCGTCGTCGCGGCGACGGCGCTCGGACTGACGGTCGCGGTCGACGACATCGCGGTGCGCCACGACCACAGCGGCGTCCTCGAGGCGTCGACCGTCCTCCGCAAGGGCAACGGCGAGGGCTTCTCGCCCGAGCTCGCCGAGCCGCTCCCTGCGGGAACCGAGTGCAGGATCGGCGAATCCCGCCCCGGCTGGATCGAGATCGAGATCAGCGGCCCCTCGCGCGGCTGGGTGCGCGAGGATGCCGTGATCCGCGTGAAGTGACGGGGCGGATCCGAGGAAGGGCGCGCGCAGCGCCCTGCATCCACCATCTCCGCGAACGACAAACGCGTGCTCGCCGAAGGCGACCACGCGTTTGTCGAGAGCGGAGAGGGTGGGATTCGAACTTCGGGCGGTCACCTGCGCCCGCGACGGAACCGGCGCCACCCGCCCGAAGTCCGTAATCCCGCGGACATGGAGCGCAGCGACATGGACGCGATGCAGGGCGCGCAGCGCCCTGCATCTACCATCTCCGCGAACGACAAACGCGTGGTCGCCGAAGGCGACCACGAGTTTGTCGAGAGCGGAGAGGGTGGGATTCGAACCCACGAGTAGGATGAACCCACTACTAGTTTTCGAGACTAGCTCCTTCAACCGCTCGGACACCTCTCCAGTGCAATGGCCCTTTCGGGCCGAGCGGGGCGGGAAGTATGGCCGACATCGGACCGTTTGTCTAGCGTCTTGAGCCTCGGGGCAAGAAGCGAGTTATCGCGTCTCCTGCGGATGCGCCGAGGCCTCCGCCGCCTGCGGGCGCCCCGACGAAGTCAGGAGCGCCACGCCGCCCACGATGAGCGCGACAGCCGCAGCCTTGCGCCAATCCATCGATTCGCCAAGAACCAGCCAGCCAAGCAGGACACCCACCACGGGCGCGATCGAGAACGCGATCGGCTTCACCACCGACACCTCGCCAAGCGACAGCGCGACATAGAAGAGCACCATCGCAAGCGCCCCCGCCACGAAGCCCGAGCCTGCGACCACCTTCGTCCAGTTCGCGCCGTCGATCGCGCCGAGCGGCGGCTCGACGCGCAGCCCACCTGCGCCGCGCGTCATCAGCCAGAACACGAGCACGATGACGGGGATCGCCACCACCGAGCGGATGGTGATCGCCGAGATGGGCCCGACCTTGCCCGAGTGGAGCGCGCTGCGCGTGCAGACCTCGCCGATACCCCAGCACAGGCCCGCGGCGACCGCGAACAGTGAAGCCTTCATGGCCCGTTCATCGGCGCGCACGCCGCCGCGGGATCAGCCCCACGAGCCGAGCAGGATCGACAGATCGCTCGCGTTCACCGAGCCGTCGTCGTTGATGTCGGCGACGGGGTTCGAACTGCCCCACGCGCCAAGCAGGATCGACAGGTCGCTCGCATTCACGATGCCGTCGCCGTTCAGGTCGGCGGGATCGAGCTCGCAGGCATCCGCGGTCCCGTTGCCGTTCGCGTCGGCGCAGGTCGTGCCCGGCCCCTTCCATGTCGCGCCCGCCGATGCGGCCTGGTTCTGGGTCAGCATCAGGCAGAAGCCGTTCGGGAAACACGCGGCGCCCATCGGCTCGGGGCAGAGCCCCGGCGTGCAGGTAGTCGCGTTGCCTTGGAACACGCCGCCCTGCGCGGAGCACTGCGCGGGGCTCACGGGCCCGATGCAGCTGCCATTCGGCAGGCAGCACGCGCCCGTCGGGAAGCAGACATACCCCGTGCAGCTCTGGCCCGTGGGGCCCGCGATGCCGCCCGCGGCCGTGCAGCTTGCGGGCGAGAGGGTGACGCACCCGCCCGTCGACGGGAAGCAGCACGGGCAGATGTTCTGCGTGCAGGTCGACGCGGTGCAGGTCGTGCCCGCGCCCGCGAAGGTGCCTCCCTGCGCCGCGCACAGCGACTCGGTGAGCGACTGGCAGGTCGCGTTCGGCAGGCAGCAGGCGCCGGGGACTTCGCAGTTCTGCGGCGTCCAGGTGACGCGCATCACCCAGTCGCCCGAAGGCCGGCAACCCGTCGGCAGCTCGGAGAACCGCCTCCAGCCCGCGGGGCAGCCGAACGCGCCGCAGTTCAGGGCGAAGAGCCAGTTGTTGCTCGGCGACTGCAGGCCTCCCACATCGGTGGTCGGGAACGCGTTCGAGCTCGACGGGGGCGCGATCAGGCACGGATCCTGCGTCTGGTTGTTGTGATCGTCGATGCGGTAGCCCACCGTGAAGGTGCGCGAGCCGTTGTCCTGCACGATCATCTGCTCGGGATCGTTCGGATCGATCGAGAACGCGATGTTGGTGCCGTTCGTGCCCGGCTGCATCACGAGATGCGGCAGATCGACGCCGTTCGAGGAGTACGCGTACACGAGGTTGCCGTTGTTCGGCACGCCTTCCCACACCATGACCGTCCACTTGGTGGTGGTCTGCACGGTGGCGTTGCTGGTGGCGAAGATCATCTCGACGAGGTCGATGCGCAGCGGGAAGTCGGCCGCGGTGAGCGTGTAGGAGCACGCCGCGATCTCGAGTTCGGCGAACCCCGCCTGCACGACATACTGGCCGCCCTCGAAGCTCGCGTTGGTGTGCGTGGAGATCACCTGCGGGCATCCGCCCGCGACGCCGCCTTCCGCGCCCTCGCCCGCCTTGAAGTCGGGCGAGGCGAGGAGCCACGGCGTGTCGGTCATGCCCACGGGATCCTCGATGATCCGCGGATCGGGCACGCGCATGGGGCTGAGCGTGGCGCCGCCGCCCTTCTTGCCTCCGTCGGCGAGGGCAGACGACGGCGCAAGCAGCGCTGCGGCGACAATCCCCGCGAACAACAGGGCGGAACGGACAGATCTCGACGCGGGCACGGTCGTGGACACGGGGCGCCTCCTTGCGACCGCGCTCTCGCGGTCAGGTCAATCCTAACACCCGTTTGCGCGCGCCCAAGTGGTTTCACGCGAGCCCGTGGCGTATGGACAGGTTGGGGCCATCGCCCGAGGACGGCCGCGCGGACTTTCCCGACCCCGCCGTCACAGATGGATCAGCGCGCCTCGCCGCCTGAAAGCAGGGCGACCAGCGCGTTGACCAGCGCATCGGGCTCGGGAAGGCGGCCCGGGCCAACCGCGCGGCAGGCCTGCCAGCCGTTCGCGGGGTCGATCACGGCGAAGCCGTCGGCGGTGAGCTGCGCGAGGTTGCGCTGCGTCGCAGGCTGTCGCCACATGGTCTCGTTCATGCTCGGCGCGACGAGGCAGCGCGTGCGCGCACGATCGACCGATGCGGCCAGGAGCGACACCATGTCGTCGCAGCGGCCCGTCGCGAGGCGCGCCAGCATGTCCATGGTGCAGGGCGCGATCAGGTAGGCGTCGAGCTCGCTCGCGGCGCGGATGTGCTGCGGATCACCCGGCGTGGCCGAATCCCACGGCGACGAGAGCACCGCGCGCCCCGACAGCGACTGGAACACGAGCGGCGTGACGAAACGCTGCGCGTCGGCCGTCAAGGCGACCGTGACCTCGGCGCCCGCCTGCGCCAGCGTGCTCACCACTCCGCACACCTTGTACGAGGCGATGCCCGCGCACACGCCGACGGCGATCCTGCGGCCCTTGAGCGGCGACAGGTTGTCGGGGTTGCCGTGGTACATGGCGTGGTTGCGGATCGAATCCGAGGGGGCGGGCGAAGCGAGGACTCGAGAATCCCGAGATGGATCCCGAGATGGCTTCAGATCGGCCGACGCGCGTCAGCGCGTGCGGCCCGTATCGCTTGCGGCCCTCGGCGCTTCCGACCCTTAGCGCTTCCGACCCTTCGCGCTTCCGACCCTTAGCGCTTCCGGCTAGGCGTGCCCTTCATCTTCTCGATCATCTCAGGGTCGATCTCAAGGGTGATCTTGTCCTGCATGATCTCGTCGATCACGACCTCGAGGTCGGAGCGGCCGTTCCGGTCGACCAGCGGGCGGGCGCCCTCGATCAGCTCCGCCAGGCGGCGCTGGATCAGGGCGGTCAGCTTGAAGCGTCCGCCCAGCTTCTCGACGATTGCATCGCTCTTCAGTGCTTCGATCATGGCTCGGGTCGCAGGCTCGGCCGCCGTCTTTCCACACGCGCTCCGTGCGCGAATCGTGGGCGGACAGGCGTTCGGCCGAAGAGGGGTAGTATAGCGATTCCCCCGCTTCACGGCCCAGCCCGCATGTCGACGAGCCCAGGCCACCCTTCCGTCGCCCCCGAGGCGCCCCCCGCCCAAGCCGCCGGCCGCCTGCAACGCGCCGCGCTGCGGCTGTTCGCACGGCTCGGGATGACCCGCGAGCGGCGGCTCCTGATCTGGGCCGCCCTCACGGGCATGGCCCTGGCCGTCCTCGCGCTCGCGTTTATCCGACCCATCCAGTGGGCCGAGCACGCGGCGGTGGAATGGGCCGCGGCGCACCCCGATCGCGTGCCGATGGCGGTGGCCGTGGTGCCGATCGTGGGCGCGCTTGCCTGCGGCCTGATCTGCGTGCTGTTCAAGGTGAAGATCCGCGCGCACGGCGTGTCGAGCGTGCTGTACGCGATCCACAGGCGGCGCGCGCAGCTGCCCGGTGCGCTCGCGGCGCGCACCTGGCTTGGATCGAGCGCCATCATCGCAAGCGGCGGCTCCGCGGGGCCCGAGGGGCCGATCGTCACGATCGGAGCGACGCTCGGCTCGCTGATCTCGCGTCTCCTGCGCACCGATCCGCAGACCGCGGCCACGCTCGTCGGCTGCGGCGCGGCGGCAGGCCTGGCAGCCGTGTTCAACGCGCCGCTCACTGGGATCTTCTTCGTGCTCGAAGTGCTGCTTCGCGACTTCTCGCTGCGCGCCTTCACGCCGATCGCGATCGCC
>JBJTOV010000223.1:0-5944 GCA_046074745.1 Planctomycetota bacterium
GCTGGAAGTTGGTCGAGGCCTTGAGGTCGGGGTAGGCCTCGGCCACGGCCATCAGCCTGCCGAGCGCCGCGGTCAGGCCGCCCTCGGCGGCGATCTTCTCGTCGATCGGACCGGCCGACACCGCGCGCGCGCGCGCCGCGATCACGGCCTCGAGCGCCTCGCGCTCGTGCTTCGCGTAGCCCTTCACCGTCTCGACGAGATTCGGAATCAGGTCGTGGCGACGCTTGAGCTGCACATCGATGTCGGCCCACGCGCCCTGCACGCCGACGCGGCCCGCGGCGAGGCGGTTGTAGACGCCGATCAACCACAGCGCCAGGATGGCGATGACCGCCGCGAGGGCGCAGCCGACGATGAGCGCGATTCCACCGAGTCCAGCCATGGTTCCTCCCGAAAGTTCGTGTGATGCGGAGCGCAGGCCCCGCGGGCGCGCATTCTACCGCGTTCCCGCGCGGCGCAGCGGCGTTTCCGCAGCGGCTGCCCCTCGCCCAAGGGCCACGATGGCGTGGAACTCGGCCTCCTCGAGCGGGGTGACGGACAGGCGGTTCCCCTTCCGAAGGATCTGCAGCCCCGCAAGGGCCTTCTCCGCCCGAAGGCGCCCGAGAGGCACCACCTCCGGGAAGGCCTCCACGAAGCCGACCTCGCACATCAGCCAGGTGGGCGCCGCCGGGTCGGACTTCGGGTCGTGGTACTCGCTTCTTCGGTCGAACTGCGTCGGGTCGGGCAGACCCGCGCGCAGCACCTTCAGCACGCCCGCGGCGCCCGAAGGCTCGGCGTTCGAATGGTAGAAGATGCCGAGATCCCCCGCCGCCATGTCGTCGCGCATGAAGTTGCGCACCTGGTAGTTGCGCACCCCGTCCCACCCCGTGCGGCGGTCGCGGGCGAGATCGTGCACCGAGTAGACATCGGGTTCGCACTTGAGAAGCCAGAATCGCGCCATGCGCGCACGGTAGCGACGGCGCGCCGTCCGTACACTGCGCGCATGCGGCGTCTCCACGGGCTGGCAGGCCGGACTCTCTGCGTCACCGCCGTCGCGCTGGGCGCATCGCGTGCGCTTGGCCAGAACGCGGCTCCGCCCGCGCCGCCCGACGCCGGTGCGCCTTCGGCGGCCGCAGCCGCGCCCGCTGCGCAGTCTGCGCGCGAGACCGCACGCGCCAACGCCGAGGCCGCCCTGCGCCGCACGCTTCTTCCCCAGCCGATGGACGCGAAGCGTCTCGAGGCGCTGGTCGCGTCGGTCGACCCGGCGCTCGCCACGAACGCACAGGTGCGCGAGGCATTCGCGCGCTACACCGCGGTGCACGAGCGGGTGGCCGTCGAGCCTGGCCGCCGCATCCTGCAGCTTGCGCCCGCCGCGTATGTGTTCGACGCCGCGCGCGAGTCGTTCGAGCCGCGCGCGACCACCGAGCTCGTCGCGCTTCTCGAGCTGCGCGAGAAGGCGATGCGCGATGCGCTCGACGCCGAGAAGGACCTGATGCGCGCGCTCGAGTCGGAGACGCCGGGCGAGCGCCGCCCGCAGCTTGCGCTGTCGCGCATGGCGTGGGCGGGCGATCGGCTGCCGCGCGAAGGCCTGCTGCCCACCACCACGCTCTCGCTCGCCGATTTCGTGGTCAGGCTGCGGCTACCCGATGAATCGCTTCCCGCGGTCGAGCCCGTGATGCGGCGCTACGCGGAGCTCGCAGGCTCGCAGCTGGCGGCGCGCGCGCAGCTTCTTCGCTGGGCCGACGGCCAGCGCGCGCGCGTCGAGACCGAGGCGGGCACCTTGTGGCGCTACGCGGCGCCCGAGCTGGTGTCGGCCACCGAGGAGCTGCTCGAGAAGGTCGCCGACGCCGAGTTCGCGAGCGAGCTCGCGCTGCGCGACCTGCACGCGAACACGCTGCGCGACCTGCGCTCGCGGCTTCTTCCGCAGGATGGCCGGCGCCTTGTCGAGAACTGGCAGCGCGCGGTGCATCCCGAGCTCTTCGACGACGAGCGCATGCTCGCGACGGTGCTCGAGGAGGTGCTTGCGCAGCCGTCGGTCGATTCCGAGCGCAATCGCGCCATCCTCGAGGTGGCCGAAGCGGGATTCGCGCGCATCGAGCCGATGGCGCGCGCCTCGTGCGAGGCGGCGGATCTCGTGCTTCCGCGCCTTGCGTCGCGCGATGCGGCGGGCGTGGCCGCGGAGATCGAGGCGCGCATCGCGCTGCTCGGCGCGCAGCTGAAGCGCCGCGCCGCGGTGTCCGACACGATCCAGCGCATCCGCGGCATGCTCGGCCCCGACGAGTCGGCGCTTCTGCCGAAGTTCGACGACCTGCGCGCCAGCATCGACGCGCTCGACCGCGCCGACAGGTTCGATCTCGCCGCGCTTGCGGAGCGCCTTGCGGGCGTGGTCGAGCGCGGCGCGCTGGCGCCCGATGCCGCGATTCCCGCTGGTTCGGTCGATTCGTCGGCTCCCGCGATCCCGAGCTCCGCTCCCTCGGGCGCCGAGGCTCCCGCGGCGTCGCCCTCGGAACCAGCGGCGCCGCGCGACCGGCGCCCCGCACGCGGCTCGCGCCGCGGATCGAATCCCTGAAACACCCATGCGTACGGCCGCAGCCACCCTCGCGATCCTCTGTCTTCTCGCCGGTTGCGGCGAAAGCCGCACCGACGGCGCATCCGCCTCGCCCGCACCCGCGGCGGCGCCCGCGCAGCCTGCGCCACCACCCGCCGACGACGACGCATGGAAGGCCCCGCTCACCGCCGTGTTCGAGCATTCGGCGGGCACGATCCGCATCCGCCTCGAAGTGGCCGAGGCGCCGCAACTGTGCGCGAACTTCGTCAACCTCGCCGAGCGCGGGTTGTTCGACGGCCAGGAGTGGAACGACTTCTCGCCCGTCGTCCGGCAGACGCAGGCCGTGGCCTACGGCTTCGACATCGGATACGAGCTGCCCAAGGACTTCTCGCCCAGGCTGCTCTTCGACCAGGGCGGCCTGCTGTGCGTGTCGAATGTCACCGATGAACCGGGCTCGCGCACGCGGCCGAGCCGCATCTTCATCACCGTGAAGCCGCAGGACCGCTGGAATCTCGTGTATTCGGTGATCGGCCGCATCACCGAAGGACTGCAGGTCGCGCAGGCGATGCAGCCGGGCGAGCGCATCGTGCGCCTGCGCATCGAGGGCGACGCGGCGCCGCTCAAGGCGCGCTACGCGAAGGACATCGCCGCATGGAACGCCGCGATCGACGCGCGGCTTGCGAAGCGCGGCGCCACGCCGCGATAGATGAGCCCCACGCCGCGCGAGATGAGTCCCACGCCGCGATAGATGAGCACCACGCCGCGCGAGATGAGTCCCACGCCGCGCAAGATGAGACCCACGCCGCGCAAGATGAGACCCACGCCGCGCAAGATGAGCCTCACGCCGCGCTAGTTAAGCCCCACGCCGCGCGCGGGCGCTGCAGGCGTGCGCTCGGAGGCGTGTCCGAGCACCGCCGCAAGGTACGCAAGCTCGCTGAGCACGAACCGCGCGCGCTCGCGGCCGCTGTGCTGGGCGAGCAGCGCGTACCGCTGCTCGTCGCCGCGCGACAGAAGGAACGCGAGCTGCTCGACGATCACCTCGGTGGGCACGCTGCCGCGCGCGATCCACTCGCGCATCGGCTCGAGCCGCTGCATGCGCTTCAGCACGCCAGACTCGAGCGAGCGCCCGAGCGAGCGCTCGAGCTCGGGCAGTCGCCGCGGCGGGCCGCTGCGCGCCTCGGTGGGCGCGATGCGCGCCAGCCTGTACAGCCTGCGGCCCTCGGGCTCGGCCACCGACTGGATCTCGCCGCGGCCCACGCCATGCAGCAGGATCTGGTGCCGTCCGTCGGGAAGCGCGCGGTGCTCCACGATCTTCGCGATGCACACCGCGGGTCGCAGCGCAGGCTCGCCGATCCGCGGGCCCTGCCAGTGGCGCGTCGCGTATGTCGCGAGCGCGATCGGCGCGGCGTCGAGCAGCGGCCCGTCGCCGCGCGCGCGCAGGCAGTCCTCGACCATCTGCCGGTAGCGCGGCTCGAAGGCGATGAACCAGTCCGCCGTGTGCGGGTAGAGCGCCACGCTCGGAAGCGCGAACACCGCGATCGGACGGGAGAAGTCGATGCGGATCGAGGACATGCCCCGATGCTACGCCTCGAGGTCGGTGCGCCGCAAGGCGCGGCGGCGGGTTCAGACCGAGAGCGTGGCCTGCGCCTCGTCGAGCGCGCCCGAAAGCTGCGAACGCACCGCGTCGAGCTGCGCGGCCTCGAGGCCGAGCGCGGCCATCGCCTCGCTCGCCAGGTCTCCGTCGCAGAGATCCGCGCGGAATCCGCCCTGCTCCGACGCGATATGGTCGGCAAGGTGCACGATCCACGGGATGTGCCGCGATTCGGCGGGTGCCTGGCGCGGATCATGGTGGTGGCCGCAGGCGAGCGCGAGCGAGCGCGGGAACTTCCACTGGTCGCACAGCGCCTCGCCGAACTCGCCGTGGTCGGCGCCGAACGCGGCGCGCTCGACCATGCGGAAGTCGATCAGCGGGTTGCCCTCGGCGTCGAACTGCATGTCGTTGAACACCTGCACGAGCCGCGCGCGGTCGCACTGCAGCTCGACCATGATGCCGATGTCGTGCATCAGGCCAGCGAGGAACGCCTCGTCGCCGGAGCCCTTGCGGCACTCCTTCGCGATCAGACGCGCGGCCGTGGCCACGGCCACCGAGTGCGTCCACAGGTCCTTGGCGTCGAAGCGGTCGCAGAGCGCGCCGCCGCGGAAGAGCTTGGCCAGGCTCGCGGCGATCGCGATGTTCTTGACGGCGTTGAGTCCGAGCAGCGAGATGGCGCGGTTGATCGAGCCGATCTGGCGCGGAAGGCCGTAGAAGGCGCTGTTCACAACCTTGAGGACGCGCGCGCTCAGCGCCGGATCGCGGCCGATCAGCGCGTTCAGGTCGTGCGCGCTCGAGTTCGGGTTCTCGACGAGCTCGATGATGCCGAGCGTGACCTCAGGAAGCGTGGCGATGTGGCTGATCTGCTTCACGGCCGCGTGCGCGACCTGCATGCGTTGTTCAGCGGTCAGAGCCTGCATCGATGCCTCCTTCGTCCCCGGCGGATCCACGCGAACGCGCCGCCGACAGGCGGAGCGACTTGCAGGGATCGGCGGTTTGCGCGCGCCGATTCAGCCGAAGCGCGGGGTGCGCGCGAGGAGCAGGCGAGCGCCCCGCGGCAGGGTCGGCCTGCGCGGGCTGGCCCGATATCGGCTCCCCGCGTCAGTAGGAGTTGCGCTTGCGCAGGCCGTGGAGCGCCTTGTCGAAGGTCGCGAGGACCTCGGCGATGCGGCGCGAGGCGCCTTCCCCGAGGTACGGGTGCGCGGGGGCGGGCGTCCACGAGCCGATCGCATCGAGAACGCCGGCGAGCGCGCCTGCGTCGTCCGACGCGACATCGCGCACATTGCCCACGCGCTCGCGGCCGCCCTGACGGTCGCCGATGTTGACCGCGCGCACGCGGAGCGCCGCGCATTCGATCAGGCCCGCGCTCGAATTGCCCACGATCGCGCGCACCGACGGATGCTTCAGCAGCCCGACGAAGCGCTCGCGCGGCAGGTGGCCGAGTGCGCGTACGCGGTCTATGCGCCGCGCGGCGACGACCTCGATCGCGCGGGCGATGCCGTCGCGCCCGGGGTCTGAATTCGGCGCGAGCGCCAGCACGCGTCCGCGCGCGACGAGCGCCTCGAGCACGGCGTGCGCCTCGCGCTCTTCGTCGGCGTCGGCGCGCCCCACCGGATGCATCAGGAACACGAAGTCGGGCGCGCCCGCCTCGGCGTGCTCGTGCGCGGTCGCGGGCGCGATCGCGTCGAGCCCATCGACCGCGGGCGAACCCACGAGATGGATACGCGACGGCTCCTCGCCGAGCCGCGCGATGCGCGCGGCGCTCTCGGCACTTGCAGGAAGGTGGATGTGCGCGAGCTTGGTGATCGCGTGGCGCATCGCCTCGTCGG
>JBJTOV010000224.1:0-4517 GCA_046074745.1 Planctomycetota bacterium
GCATCGGATTGGCGCGCATCGACGCCTGCCTGGGAGCCGTCGCCGCTCGTGGCGGCGTGGGCGGTCGCGGCAGGCCTTCCCGCGTTCGTGCACGAGTCGCTCGATGCGGACGCCTTCGGCGGAAACGCCGCGGTCCTGCGCTTCGGAGACGATGTGTCGCGCTGCGCCGAGATGCTCTGCGACGCGCGCGTTCCCGCGCGGGTCTGAACCGAACTCACGCCTCGGGCGGAAAGAGCCGCATGGCCGCGTCGCGGTAAAGCTCGCGCAGAAGCGCTGGAGGCAGGGCGAGTCCGCGCAGCGGCGGCGAATCGAGCGGTCCGTGGCGGTCGGGCGCCACCATCGCGAGATCGGGATCCGAGATCGGCGACACCGTCTCTCCGTGGCCTTCCCACATCATGCGCAGCGCCCAGTAGCGGCTCGCGTACAGGTCGCGCGCTCCGTCGCGGGTGGTCGCCTTCTTCGCCATGTCCGAACTCTTCTCGCCGTCGCGCAGGTGCTCGTCGGTGGTCACCGTGTCGGTGCCGAAGAGGATCCGTCCGCGCCACTTCTCGAGGAACGACACGACTTCGTCGCGCGGATGCCGGCCGAGCTCGCGCACCATCCACTTCGTCGCGCTCGTGTCGAGATGCAGGTTCGGGTGCGATTCGAGCAACCTGTCGAGGAACGCAAGGTCCTCGGGAAATCCGCCCATGTGGGCCGCGATCCACGGCATCGCGAAGCGGTCAAGCACGCGGCGCAGCGGAGCGTAGTGGTCGAGCTTGCGTCCGTAGCGGGTGTGGTCGGCGTACTTGGTGGCGAACCAGGTGTCGGGGTCGGCGACATGCGTCATGCACGACATGCCGAGGCGCTCGGCGAGGCGCATCTGCTCGATGCGGACCGCGCCGTCGAGCGCGAGCAGGTCGCGGTCGCCCGTATCGAGGCCGAAGTCGATGAAGCGGGGGGCGTTCCAGAACTTCACGATGCGCACGCCCTGCTCGCGATAGCCCTCGATGCGCCGGAGGTAGCCGATGCCGTGCGACTCGCGCTTGTCGGGAGCGTGCCAGTCGGGGACGGCGATGAACTCGAGCGCGCGTCCGAAGCGCGCGCTCAGCGCGGGAATGTCCTCGAGCCGCGACATCGAGAAGGTGCGCTCGACGCCGTAGGTGCGCGCGATCGGCTCCCAGAGCGCGCTCGCCTCGAGCCCGTTGATGTGCGTGTGGATGTCGACGATTCCGTAGCCGAGCCGCGGAAGCGCGCGTGCCTCGGCCATGTAGTCGAGCCCGAGCCGGTTCGACGGATCGGAGAGCAGTTCGCGGGGAACGGTCGGCATCGCTGGCATGGGCCGCGATGGTAGGAGCGCGTCGGTTCGGATGGATTCAGCGCGCGCGGGGCTCGCGCACGCCGCGCGCACCCTGCATCCGAACCGCGGGGCTCTCGGCGGCGCCTGTGCGGTCAGGCAACGGACGCAGCCGTGGAGCGCGGGCTTCGGCGCCGCGCGCGGCGTTCAGGGCGGCGGTCAGCCTTGGCGCGGTCGCCTCGCCGACGCCGCCCGCGTGCACCACGCCCACATACAGCTCGAAGTTGGTCTCCATGTCGAGGTGGCGCACCACCTCGCAATCGAACCAGGCGAGGCATCGCGTCACGATGGGCGCGCCAAGCACGCCCGTGCGGTGGGGGTAGGTCAGGAACGGATCGTCGCCGATGCGGCGTTCCGGACCGAAGATGCGCGTGATGGCGCGCTCGTTCGGATCGAGCAGCGACACCGCGAAAGTGCGGCTGTCGCGGATGAGCGGCGACAGCGGATGGCCCTTCTCCATCGCCACGAGCAGCATGGGCGGCTGCGTGCCGCATTGCTGCACGCGCTCCACCAACCGCCCGTCCCGGACCTCCGCGTAGCCGCTCGTCAGCAGGCACTGGCAGTTCGGAATGCGAGAGAGGGCCTGCAGGGTGTCTTCGCTGGGTGGGGGAAACATGCCGCGTGGCGCTCCGCGTGAGGGAACTTCAAAAATCTTTCGCGGGCCGATCCGCGACCTAAGTGCCCAAGCATGCGTCGGTTATGGACGAAATCCACCCAGACCTGCCAAACTCACCCAAAGAAAAAATGGGCCGAAGTGGTGCAAGGTGTTGAAAGGTGGGGCGAAGTGTCGTATCTTCCCCACGGGCGCAGCCATGTTTCTCGGCGAGTTCGACCACTCACTCGACGCGAAGCAACGGCTGGCGATCCCAGCGGAGTTCCGTGACGCCTGGCATCCAGACGAGCACGGACAGGGACTGGTCGCGGTTCCCGGTGCAGGAGGCACCCTCGAGCTCTGGCCCGAGAGGACCTTCCAATCGGTGGTCTCGACCCGGAAGCGTGAATTCGTGCGCGACCCCAAGCTCGTGCAGTTCGAGCGGGCCGTGTTCTCGAAGGCCGCGAAGGTGCCGTTCGACAGTGCAGGTCGCATCCGGATCCCGGACCGCCTGCTTCAGGACTACGGACTCAGCGGCAAGGTGACGGTGGTTGGGATGTTCGATCACCTCGAGGTCGTGGACACCGAGACCTGGCGGAAGTCGGGTCCGACCGTCCAGCAGACAGGTGCGCTGTTCGGCGAGGCGTTCGAAGCGTCGCGCAGGAACCCGAGCGCGGATTGATGGTGGCGCGGCCAAGCCCGAAGGGGCGTGGGCGCGGTTGGAACGAAACACGCGGTTGGCATGGCAAGGACGCCACGCCACCCGCACCGAGGCCGGGAAACCGGTCGCCAGCGCGCGGCTCCGCAAGGATGCGGCTCCGCAACGAGGGTTGAGGCAACTCCCGTGGATGGCAAGCGTCTGCGCAACGGGTGCGCGCAGACGACCTCGTGCGTCGCTCCGCCTGGCCAGGGATGGCCAGGCAATCGGACAGGACCGTCATGGACCGGCGGTCTTCAGGATTTCGCGGCTCCGGCCCTACCGGGTCGGAGCCGCATTCGACTCCTCCGGCGCGACTGCGTCCGCCAATGCGGCCGCGCCTTCCTCCTCAAACGACGACGCGCGCGGTTGTTCCGCGCGCGTCGTCGTTTTGGTCGGGTCTGTCGTCGAGCGTCGGACGCGGCCTCAGCCGCCCTCGGTCGCGGGGCGGATCTGGCCGATCACATTGCGCTCGCCGTTCTCGTTGTTCGACATGATCTGGTCGGCCACCTCTCGGCGGTGGACCTCGACGGTTCGGGGGAACTCGAACGCGATGCGCACGCGATCGCCCTTGATGGCGGCGATGCGCACGACACCGATCGGAGACGCGGGGTCTCCGATGACGACTTCCTCACCTTCGCGGCGCGTGATGACGAGCATGTTGCGGACCTCCTGCCCGGGCCTGGCGGCCCGCCCGCCACTTGGCGGACGCGGAGAGACTAACCGAGGAACGCGCGGTCGAGAAAGGGAAACCCCGAAGATGTCGGCACTTGGGGCGTGTTCCGAGCCTCGGAGCCGCCCAGCGGACCCCCGAGCGCCCCCCAAGCGCCTCCGAGCGCCCTTTCGAGCGTTCCAGCGCGGATCCCGCTCGCCGGCCAAGGGTGGCACCCACGCAGGTTCTGCCGATTCAGCGGACCGCCTCGACCCGCGTCACGCCCTCGAGCTTCGACCGCAGGGTCCGCTCGATGCCGTGGTGGAGGGTCATGGGCGCCGAAGGGCAGCCGACGCACGCGCCTTGGAAGCGGATCTGCACCAGGCCGTCGGCCGAAACCGAAACGAGCTCGATGTCGCCGCCGTCCTCGCGCACCGCGGGCCGGATCAGCGCAAGCACGCGCTCGACCTGCGCCCGCAATTCGGGCGACGCCTCGGCGGCGTTCGATGGGGATTGATCGTGGCCGTCCTGTGCGGGCATCGGTGCAGGATGATACGGTCCGCCTGCGGGCAGGGAAGCCCGCCTCGGCGCGCCCGGGCCCGCACGCGCGGGCGGGTCGGGCCGCAGGTCATGCGAGGTCGAGCATGCTCCGAAGGACGGCGATCGCGGCGTTGGTCATTCTTTCGGCCTGCAGGGGTGGCCCCGAGTCGGTGGCCGACCCCGCGGCGGTGCTGTCGCGGACGGGCCAGTCGACCGAGCGCTATCTCGACGCCATCGAGGCTGCGCGGCTGCGCGGCGTGGACGAGCCCACCAAGTCGGCGCTGCGGCGCATGGTTTCGGCCGACGGATTCGTGGTCCCTGCGCGCGAACAGGCGTTCCTGCTGCTTCTCGAAACCGACCGCGCGGCGCTTGTCGAGGCGCTGACGAACGCGCTGCCGCGCATGGGCGCTCTCGAGTGGCGCCGCCGCGCGTGCGAACTGATCGCCGAGCACCGCATCGAGGAACTGCTTCCCGCGCTGATCCGCGCGTGGGCGAACCCTGTCCCGGGCTACAGCGACGAGGCGAAGCGCCCCGAATTGCTTGCGATCGAGGCGATGGTCGGACCCGAGCGGGTGACCGACACGCTGCTCTCGACGATGCGCGCCGCCAATCCCGCCACGCAGGCGAACCTGCG
Organism: Planctomycetota bacterium; assembly: GCA_046074745.1. Classification (GTDB taxonomy): domain Bacteria; phylum Planctomycetota; class Phycisphaerae; order Phycisphaerales; family SM1A02; genus QWPT01. The sequence continues at coordinate 4,452 of JBJTOV010000224.1, forward strand.
CGCACGCTGCTGGGAGCTGGTGATGAAGTCGGGCGGCGCTGCGCGCCTGCGCACGCTGCTCGCCGA
>JBJTOV010000225.1:0-5545 GCA_046074745.1 Planctomycetota bacterium
GTTCCTTGGCAATCTCACAATCTCACAATCTCACAAGCACTTGTGTGTAAAATGCAGTGATCTTTGGGGATCGCGCTCGACGGCGCGTGGGGACGCCTCGTCGCCCGCATTCCCGCGGACGACGCCACGGCCCTCCGCGAAGGCGAGCCCTGCGGCATCGCGCCCGACCCCCAGCATCTGCACCTCTTCGAGCCCGGCGAGTGCGGCGCACGGATCACCGACGCGTAGCGGCTGCCGCCGTCGGCACGCTGTTCGGCCAACGCCTGCTCCAGACCCTGAGCACGAGCAGCGCGGTCGACATGCCGAGCGCGAGGCCAGCCAGGATGTCGCTCAGGTAGTGCGCGGTGATCGCGACCCGCGTCGAGGCGATCGCCACGCCGATCGCGAGCAGCAGCCACCGCGCGCGGGGGAATGCGAGCGCAAGCACCATGAAGGCGGCTCCGCAGGTGGTCGCATGGCCGCTCGGGAAGCTGTTGAAGTCATAGTCGGCCGTGAACGGCTGGAATCCGAACTCGCCGTCACCGAAGAGGAGCTTCGGTCGCGACTTGCCGATGAGGAACTTGAGCAGGTTGACCGCGAGCCCGCTTGCGCCGACGGCCGCGAGCATGGCGAACGCCCAGCGGGCCAGGTTGTGCTGCTTGCGGACAGCCGCGACGGCGAACACAAGCCCCGCGGGTGCCAGCCACCACACGCCCTCGCCGAGCTCGGTGGTCCACTGCAGCACCTGCGACTTGACCAGTTGCGCGTCATGCGCAGCGTGGGCGATGCGCTGGTCGAGAAAGCGATGCGCGGGCAGTGCGCCGACCGCGAAGAGGATGGGAACCACCCACAGCGCACGGTGGCTGCGATCGCTCACGACCGGGCTCCCTTCCGTCTCGCCCGAAGTATCCACACGGCCGCGAGCGCCATGCCCGCCGCGGTCTCGGCGCCGACCGAAAGCACTCGGGCGGCCTCGGGCAGGTTCAAGCGTTCGAGCAACCGGTCGGTCGACCACATCGCGCTCATCGCGATTCCGCCGTACAGCGCGGCGGGCGCGAGCGCCTGCAGCACCTCGCGTCGCGAGGCGCACGCGATGATGCGCGCATGGCGCAGGGCGTAGAGCAGCGCCGCCACCTGCCCGATCGCGATCGATCCCGCAAGTCCCGTCGCGCCCCAGCGCGCCGTCAGGGGAACCGACCCTGCGGCGATGCATGCGAGGCGAATGCCAATCTGCATTCTGTCGAATTGCGGCCTCCCCAGCCCCCAGAAGAGCGGCCCGCAGCAGCCCGTCAGCGCGTTGACGAGCGCCACGACTCCGAGGAGCGAGACGAGTCCCGCCGACCCCGCGTAGTCGCTGCCGAAGATGAACGCGGGCAGCCGCTCGTCAAGCACCACCGCGCCCGCGACGGCGGGCACCGTGATCAGCGGAACGCAGCCGAGCGCGAACAGCCAGGTCTGGCGGATTCGGTCGGGCTCGTCGCGCATGCTCGCGTAGGCGGGCGCGAGAACGGTCCCCAGGATCGGCAAGGCGACCTCGGTCGGCAGCGAGCAGAGCCTGCGCGCAAGCCCATAGGTCCCCACTGTCGCAAGGTCGGCCATGCGTGCCAGCACGAAAGTCGGTGCCTCGTTGCAGAGGGCGAGGACGAAAGGCATGCCGACCGCCTTTCGTGCGAATCCGCGCAGCTCCGTCCGTGCTTCCGAATCGCGGGTGAAGTCGAGCGGTCCGCGCGCGAGCATCCATCCTGTGGCGACCGTAGCCGCGCTCGTGGCCACGATGCCGATCGCGAGCGAGAGCGCGCCAAGGCCCATCCAGGCGCAGGCGAGCGAGGCCGCGACCTGCGCCGCCCCCCCCACGACGGCGGCGACCGAGTACACGCGGAAGTCGAGCGCCTTGCGGCGAGCCGCCACCCAGGGATTGGTGAACCCGACCACCGCGGGCGAAACCGCGACGACGAGCGCGATGACCGTCACCGCGTGGTCCTCGCTGTACCAGCCCGCGATGGGGGAGAGCGCGGCCACAAACGCCGCGACCGCAAAGCCTCGCAGGATCGTCATGCGCAGCGCCGCCGCGAGGAACCGCGGCTCATCGCCCCGCCGCGACTGGATGATGGCCTGCTCGACTCCGAGGAAGGAAAGCGTCTCGATCACACTGACCAAGACCAGTGCGGTGGCGAACCTGCCGAAGTCGTCCGGCGCCAGCAGCCGCGCCAACGCGACCGCCGATAGGAACTTGAGCCCGCGCTCGGCGCCTCGGGCGAACAGTTGCCATGCAACGGCCTTGGTGGTCTTGCGGGCGAGACTCATCCGGGGTCGAGTCTATCGGCTCGGTCCATCCGCTGCGCTCAGCCCCACAGGTTGAGCAGGATCGCAAGATCTGCGGCGCCCACGGTGCCATCGTCGTCGATGTCGGCGGCGCAGCCCGAACATCCTCCCCACGACGCGAGCAGCGTCGAGAGATCGGCGCCGTTCACCACGCCGTCGGCGTTGAGGTCGGCGGGCGAAAGCTCGCACTCGTCGGGAACAAGGTTTCCGTTGGCATCGCTCTCGCTCGGCGGCGCCACGACCATGGCGGTCGCCTGCGGCGCATCGGCGGGATAGACGCGGTAGGTGCGCTCGGTGTAGCCGTCGGACTTGCGGAAGCCGTTGATCGTGGAGCCCGAGTTCGGCCCCGTCACGAACACCCCGCGGCCGTCCTGCGCATCGACGATCGCGTACGCGCCGTTCACGAGCGCGCCGTTGTCGACATCCCACTCGCCGAGGTACGCGCCCACGGGGCTGATCCGCAGCACCGCGTTCAGGGCGCTTGCCGCGAGCAGCACCGAGCCGTCTGGAAGCGCGAACGCGCCGCGCAGCTGGGGCGAAAGCGCCGTCAGGTTGGCAAGGTCCTCGGCAGGACCTGCGGGCCACGGATGGCGCCGCACCAACCCGTTCGCGAAGGTGACCACCGCGTCGACCGACCCGTCGGGCTTCGTGCGGAACACGAGGTCGCGCGCATCGGTGCCCGGCGCAAGCGCGGGCGCCCAGGTCGAGATGATGCCGCCCGTGGCGTTGAGGAAGTCGATGCGCCCCGTCTCGAGCAGCACCGCCAGCTCTCCCGCGGGATTCGCGGCGAGCGCGCGCACCTCGGCCGAAAGCGCCACCGACCACTGGAGCGGAGGCTGGTCGAGCGTGCGCTCGGTCGACCAGACGCGGTTTCCGATCGCGGCGTAGATCCGGCCGTCAGGCCCGATCGCAAGGTCCTTCGCGGGCGAGGCTCCGACCGCCTGGCTCCTGCGCAGCACGCCCGAACGCGCATCGAGCTCGCGGATGATGTTGTCCGCCGCGCTCGCCACGAACCGCGCGCGCGATCCCTTGAGCTCGTCGTAGTCGAGCAGGCCGTCGCCGTCGCAGTCCTCGCAGGAGTCGATGCGGCCATCGCGCGAGATGTCGAGAGACATGTTCTCGAGGATGTCGACGGCGTCCGCGCTTCCGTTGCCGTTGCAGTCGGTCTGGCACGCGTCGAGCCGCATGTCGCCGTCGCGATCGACGGTCGGATCGGCGCGGATCTCGATCGAATCGGGCACTCCGTCGAGGTCGCAGTCGACCTCGCAGGAATCGGGCAGCCCGTCGCCGTCGGCGTCGACCAGCTGGCCCGCGGCGATCTGCACGGGGTCGGGCACGCCGTTTCCGTCGCAGTCCTGGCAGGCGTCGAGGATCAGGTCGCCGTTCAGGTCGAGCGCGGGATTTGCCGCGATCTCCTGCTCGTCGGCCACATCGTCGCCGTCGCAGTCGCTGGTCAGGCACGCGGCGCCCGCGACGAACGAGCGGATCGGATCGGCCGTGCCGCGGTGGAACCGCAGGTCGATGTTCGAGCTCGCGCCCGACACCACATGGCAGTAGCTCATGATGGTGCCGCGCTGCACCGCGCCCGAGGCGCAGCCGTCGATCGAATAGTCGTGCGTATGAAGCGTTCCGACATTGTGGCCGATCTCGTGCGCCACGACATTGATGTCCCAGTTGCCCGGATTGGTGACCACGGGATCGGCGAACACGCCGTTCAGGTAGCCGTTGACCGAGTAGCCGAAGTCGCCGCACGCAGCGCTCAGCCACGCCACGCCGCCGTAGGGCAGGTTGCGCCGGCCCGTGAACAGCGTGAACAGATCGCGCTGGATGTCGCCGCCCGCCGCGTTCCAGTAGTCGCGGAACTGCCCGAGCGGATCGGGGTTGTTGAAGATGTCGTCGGGCGTGTTGACGACACGCAGGTAGACGAGCCGCACGGTGATGCCGCAGTCGCGCCGATAGATGGCGCTCACCGCACCGACCAGCGCGCCGACATACTCGGTGGCGGCCGCGTCGCTGGCGAAGTTGCGGCGCATGTCGAAGTCTGCGTCGACGGCAAGGTCGACGACGGGCCGCTTGCCCGCGGGAATCGAGCCGAACCCCGCCGTGCCGCCCTCGCCCGCCATGAACGCCCCGCCGCAGGTCGGCACCTCGGGAGCGCTCGTGCCGCTCGAGCGGACGAACTCGACCGCACCCGCGCACATGCCCGCGACGGGCTGCCCGCCGCCCGCCGCTCGGCGCAGCGTGAACTGCCCCTGACCGTCGCCGAGCTGCACCCAGCCCGCGACGCCGGTGGCGCCGACCGCGAGATAGCACGACGAGCCAGCGCGGCCCGCGACGCGCCCCTCGAAGTGCACGACCTGCCGCGCCGCGGCCGAGAGTTCGGACGAGACCGCCGAGAGCGGCCCCCGCTTCGCAGTGCCGATCTCGACGCGCGCATCGCCCGCGACCGGGCGGAACGACACGAGCTCGAGCACGACCTCTTCACGAACCACCTCTTCACGAACGGACTGGCCTTCCTCCTCGAGCGGAACAGCCACGCGATACTTGAGCCCGCTCGTCTCGGCTGCATTCGCGCCGACGAGCGCCGCGTGCAGCTCGGGAACGAACTCGAACCCGCCGACGGCCGCGCGCGTCCAGCGTGAGGGCATGGCGACAGGCGCCGCCGCCGGATCGGCGACCGACATCACAGCGGCCTTCGCGTCGGACGCGGACCGCACTGAAACTGCGGCAGATGCGGCGGCTGCGACAGGCGCAGCGGACTTCGAGACCGGCTTCTCGCCCGCATGCGACGCAGCCGCCGCCAGCATGACGGGCGCGACCATCAGCATTTCCAGCATTTCTGCGAACGAACGGACACGGCGACGGGACAGGTTCATGCCCCGAAGGTACCGCGACCCCGACCGACCCCCGCCTTCTTCATACTTTTTCCGCGCGGAAAAAATCTTCCGAAGCCCCGCGCCGCACCTCGGTCCGCGCGTTACCGATCCCGTACCCCCGAAATCGTCGCGCTGACCCGCGCATCCGCCGCTCGGGCCGCCGCCGCAGACATCGCGCCCGGCGCCATCCACACATCCGCGTCGCGCCACGCACGCATCCACCGGAAGGCCTCGATCGGGTCCTTCGTGCGCTCGCGCTCGGCCGGATCCTCGCGCATCCGCACCACAGGGCGCCGACGCTGGCGCTCGACCGCGGCCAGCACGGCCTCGCGCTCCGCCGCCGTGACGAGCTCCGCGCGCATCGCGCG
>JBJTOV010000226.1:0-10402 GCA_046074745.1 Planctomycetota bacterium
CGCGGCTCGATGCCTCGGGCGCGCCCGCGCCCGTCTTTCCGAACGCGCGCATCCATGTGCAGCGGCAGGAGTGACCGACGCGCTCGCGAACAAGAGCACGATGACGCGCACCTACCTGCGCTCGCATCTCGATCCGATCGCCGCGCTCGTCGCGCTGCACGACGGCCCGTGCGCGCCGCTCGCGGGCGTCGAGCTCATCCCCTCGCCCGGCCACACCTGGGGGCACCAGAGCGTGCTCGTGCACGGGCCCGACCGGCCCGTGCTGTTCGCGGGCGATGCGTGCCCGACCGCGCACCATGCGCATCCCGCCGCAAGCCTGGGCTACGACATGATGGCCTACGAGTCGATGCGGACGAAAGCGCGGATTCTCGGGCGTGCGCTGCGCGAAGACTGGGCCGTTGCGCTCGACCACGATCCGCTGCATGCGCTCGTGCGCGCCGTCGAGCATGATGGCCACCTGCGGCTCGAGCCGTAGCGGCGCGGTTCACCCGCGCGCGGCCTCCGCTATGCTGCGCGCATGCGACTCACCCGCATCGCCGCGTGCATCCCCGTGCTTGTCCTCGCCGCCGCCGCCTCCGGCCAGCAGGTCGAGCCGCCGCCCGAGGCCACCTTCGTTCCCCCGACGAGCCCCGTCGGCGGCTATCTGGTCATGGCGGTCCTGTTCGGCGCGATCGTGGCGATCTCGCTGATGCCGTCGAAGCGCTCGAACACCGACCTGTGAACCCGATGCGCCGCCGTCTCGGAACCTACGCCTTCCTGGCCGCGCTGAATGTCGCGGCGCTCGCGCTGCTTGCGGCGGTCGAGCTGTCGGCCCCCGCCGCCGCGCAGGCTGGCCGCACGCGCGGCACCTATGTGGCCGCCGAGGGCCGCATCAACGGCACCGAGACGCACGCCCTCTACATCGTCGACGAATCCTCGCAGGAGACGATCGCCGTGCAGTGGGATCCCCGCACCAAGCAGCTGGTGGGCCTTGGCTACCGCAACCTGGCCGCCGACGCGGTCGAGATCGTCCGTCCGCGCACCAACTGAACGCATCACGCCGATTCCATGAAGCTTCCTGCCGCCATCCTCGCCACCAGCGCCTTCGCGATCACCGCGATGGCGATCGTCGAGGCGGGACGCATCCACGGCGCGCCGTCCTTCTTCACGCAGCCCGCCATGGCGGGCACCGCCGCCACGGGCCTCGGCGGATTCACCGTCATCACCTCGTCGATGGGCCAGGGCCCCGACACCGATCCGTTCGAGACGGTCTATGTGATCGACAACCGCGGCGAGATGCTCTTCGTGTACGGCATCGACAACGCCGCCGACCGCCGCCTCGTGCTGCGCGGCGGCGCCAGCCTTCCGGCGCTCTTCCGCGCCGCGCGCGGAGGCTGACCGTGACGGCGCTTCCCCCGCGGCGCCCCGTCGACACGGTGATGGCCACGCGCCGCGCCGACAGCTTCGGCAAGCGATCGATCAAGGCGTCGACCAAGGAGTTCGCGCTGCGGCTCGCGGTGTCGATGACCGACCTCACCACGCTCGAGGGGAAGGACTCGCCCGAGAAGGTTCGCGCGCTGTGCCGGAAGGCGATCGCTCCCGCGCCCGCGCTCGACCGCGCGCTGCGCGCCGCAGGAAAGGCGCCTGTTCCGAGCGTCGCGGCCGTGTGCGTGTACCCCTCGCTCGTCGCGGTGGCGAAGGAAACGCTCGCGGGCAGCGGCGTGAAGGTGGCCTCGGTGGCGACGGGCTTCCCGAGCGGCCAGTTCCCGCTCGACATCCGGATCGACGATGTGCGCCGCGCGGTCGGCGAAGGCGCCGACGAGATCGACATGGTGATCAACCGCGGCGCGTTCCTCGCAGGACGCTACGCGTTGGTCGCCGACGAGATCACCCGGGTCAAGGAGGCCTGCGGCGCCGCGCACCTCAAGGTCATCCTCGAGACAGGCGAGCTCGAGACGCTCGATGCGGTGCGCCACGCGAGCGACCTTGCGATCCATGCCGCGCTGGCCGCCAGCAAGGGCGCCGACAAGCCCGTTGACGGAGAGATCTTCATCAAGACCTCGACCGGCAAGGTCACGCCCGCGGCCACCATGCCCGTGGTGCTGGTCATGCTCGAGGCGATCCGCGACGCCTACCGCGAGACAGGCGTCCGCATCGGCATGAAGCCCGCCGGCGGCATCCGCACCGCCAAGGCCGCGATCGCGCAACTGGTCATGGTGCAGGAAACGCTCGGCCCCGACTGGCTGCATCCCCACCTGTTCAGGTTCGGCGCCTCGGTGCTGCTGAACGACCTGCTGCGCCAGATCGCCCGGCTCAGCCGCGGCGGTTACGCCGCGCGGGACGATTTTGCCGAAGCATGACGCGAGGTCGTGCGCTGGATATGCAGCGGCGGGTTCGGACTGCCCGATAGGGCGCCGTTTTTCCGTTTCTACGGCCTCCGCATATGCCCTTCCAACGCGAAATGCCGTATCTTTAACCAGTCTGACTCATTTCTCGCCGACCGCAATATGTCGGTCGTGCACCCGTTTCACGGGTCCCAACCAAGCCTGAAGTCCTGTCCGAATGTCGGAGCGCTTTGTTCCATCCGTTTTTCCAGGCCCTTTCGTGGGGCCAGCCCGCGCGATGTCGCTGGAGGTGGTGGCATGAGCACCGCTCCGAGCGTTCCTTCCCAGCGCAAGATGCTGACGGGCGAGATCTTCGGCTACCGCATCCGCAAGTGGCTCGGTGACGGCGCCTTCAGCCGCGTGTACCTCGTCGAGGACACCAAGACCCACATCGCCTACGCGATGAAGCATGTCGTCTCGGAAGGCGAGAAGGACGACCGCTGGGTCGACCAGGTGCGCGCCGAGTGGGAGATCGGCCGCCAGCTCAGCCACGAGTCGCTGCGCCAGCTTGTCGACCTCAAGTTCGAAGGGTCGATCCTGAAGGGCGTGTTCCTGAAGAACGCCCGCGATGTCGGCCTGGTGATGGAGCTGATCGACGCCGTGCCGCTTTCGGAGCAGCCGAAGCCGCCGTTCGCCGAGAGCCTGCGCATCTTCACCTCGGTGGCCGCGGGCCTGGTCCACATGCACCAGAAGGGCTTCGTCCACGCGGACATGAAGCCGAACAACATCCTCTACACCGACGACCGCCGCACCAAGGTCATCGACCTCGGGCAGGCCGTGAAGATCGGCACCGTGAAGGAGCGCATCCAGGGCACCCCGGGCTTCATCGCCCCAGAGCAGGCCAAGCGCGAGCCGATCACCGAGCAGACCGATGTGTTCAACTTCGGCGCCACGATGTACTGGATCCTGATGCGGAGCTACGCGCCGCAGTCGGCCAAGCACACGAACGACTCGAAGGTCGCGGTCGCGCCGAACCTCGTCGGACCGTCGGGCCCCGTGCACCTCGCCGACCCCTCGATTCCCGAGGCGCTGTCGCTGGTGCTCCTCGACTGCCTCGAGGATCTTCCGCACAAGCGGAAGAAGATGTCGTGGGTGCTGAAGCAGCTCACCGCCCTGCAGAAGCAGGCGGGCGTGCCCGCGCGCGCCTGACGCGCGATCACAGCTCCGTCGCCGCGCCTGCCCATTCGGGCTTCCACACCGCGTCGCCGCCGAGGAACGCGTTCGAGTTCTCCCCGAGCACGCAACCCTCGGGCACGCGCGCGAGTTCCTTCGAGTTTCCACCGCCGATCACCACCACATCGGGAAGAAGCGCCGCGCGCAGCACGCGCACGCACTCCTCGACATGCTCGCGCCAGCGGCGACGGCCGAAGCGCTTCTTGCCGCGGATGCCGACATAGTCCTCGAACGAGCGGCCCTTGCGGTACGGCAGGTGCGCGAGCTCCATGGGCAGCACGCGGTGGTCGGCGATCATGCAGGTGCCAAGCCCCGTGCCAAGGCCGAGGAACAGCATCGAGCCCTTGGTCATGCCCGCGGCGCCGTAGCTGCCGATCGCCTGCATCGCCGCGTCGTTCAGGATCTTGACGGGCACGCCGAACGCCGCGCGGTAGTCGAAGTCCTTCCATCCCGGGCCGAGATTGACGGGGTCCTTGAGCGGCCGACCGTCGCGCAGCGGCGCGGGCAGGCCGATCGTGATCGCGTCGACCTTCTCGCCCGCAAGCAGCGCGGGCAGGTCGCGCGCCAAGTGCTCGGGCGTGTAGTCCTTGCCGGACGGCGTGGCGCGCTTGTCGGGCCAGTGCGCGCACTTCGCCTTGGCGTTGGTGCCGCCGATGTCGAGCGTGCAGATCACGCGGGGCGGGGCGGATTCGGGCGCGCTTCGGGCATTGGCCATGCAGGGACAATCGGAAAAAAAGCCGCGCGGACTCGACCCGCGCGGCGTGGATTCACGGATTGTCGGCCTCGGTCAGCGCGCGGCCTGCGTGGCTTCGGCGGGCTTCGCCCCCGACGCGCGACGCACGGGAATCTGGATCTCCGACCACTTCACGCGGTTCGGGATGTACGGCCCGTTGTAGTGGAACGCGCGCGGATCGCCGCACGGCTCCCACTCGGGGTTCGCCTTCAGCCATTCGGCCAGCATGCCCAGCCCCTTCTCCATCACGCCCGTGCCGTACGGGCCGTTCATGCCCACCGACACCACGGTCATCTCGGGCCTGTCGACCACCTGCACATTGCCATCCTTGCCCGTGGGCGCCAGCTCGGCGGTGCGGTAGAGGAAGCTCATCGTCCACGACGGGGCGGCGTCCGACTCGCGCTTGCCCGTGTCGAGGTCCCACATGCCGCGGTAGTCCATCTCGACGGGGCTCGTCATCGCGATGTCCTTCTTCTTGATGTGGTTGAACAGCGGGAAGAAGCCCATGTTCATGCCGCTCGCGGGCGAACCCGACGACACGAACTCGGCGCGGCGGACGGTCGGATAGCGCTTGATGTCGATCGAGCCGGGCGGGGTCGGCTCGGGGTAGCCCGCAGGCAGCGGGCTCTCGATGCGCGACGGGCCGAAGCGGAACACGCCGTCCTTCACCTCGATGGTGGCGGTCGTGTCGCCGCCCACGCGGGTCACGAGGCCGGGCGTGCGCACGGCCATCGTCTCCTCGGCGCCAGGCTCGGAGGCGCGGCCCGAGTGAGACGCGATCGGCTTCATCACGGGCTCTTCGGCGGCCTGATCCTTCGCCTCGGCGGGCTTCGCGGCAGGCTCGGCCTGCGCAAGCGCGGCGGTCTCGGTGGCCGCGGCCGACATCCTCGGGCCCTCGACAGGGGCCGGGATCTTGTTCGGATCCGACTCAAACGAGGCGCAGGCGGCGACGGGCAGCACGATCCAGGCGAAGAGGACTCGGTTCATGCGGCGGGCTTCGCTGCACCCGCGGGACAGGATTCGCCGCTGTACCATCGCGGCCGTGACAAGCTCCGCCTTCGCCTACGCCCCCGCTCCCGAAAGCGTGCGACCCGCGCTCAGGCCCTCGTACGGGCTGTTCATCGGGGGCAAGTTCGTCGAGCCGAAGTCGGGCAAGGGTTTCAGGACCATCAATCCGGCCACCGAAGAGGCGATCGCCGAGGTTGCCGACGGTGGCGCCGAGGATTTGGCGCGGGCCGCCGCGGCCGCCCGCAAGGCGCTGCCCAAGTGGTCGAAGACGCGCGCCGCCGAGCGCGCGAAGCTCCTCTACCGCATCGCGCGGCGCATCCAGGAGCGCTCGCGCGAGCTCGCGGTGCTCGAGTCGATGGACTGCGGCAAGCCGATCAAGGAAAGCCGCGACGAAGACCTGCCGCTCGTCGCGCAGCACTTCTTCCACCACGCGGGCTGGTGCGACAAGCTCGCCTACGCGTTCCCGGGCGCGAACCCACGGCCCGTGGGCGTGTGCGGCCAGATCATTCCGTGGAACTTCCCGCTGCTGATGGCGGCGTGGAAGCTCGCGCCCGCGCTCGCCTGCGGCAACACCTGCGTGCTCAAGCCCGCCGAAACCACGCCGATGACGGCGCTGATGCTCGCCGAGATCCTGCAGGAATGCGGGCTTCCCGAGGGCGTGGTGAACATCGTGACGGGCGGCCCCGACGCGGGCCGCGCGATCGTCGCGCGCGCGGGCAGCGACTTCCAGAAGATCGCCTTCACGGGCTCCACCGAGGTCGGCAAGGCGATCGCCCGCGCGTGCGCGGGCACGGGCGCCAAGCTCACGCTCGAGCTCGGCGGCAAGGGCCCCAACATCGTGTTCGCCGACGCGGCCATCGACCAGGCGGTCGAGGGCGTGGTGAGCGGCATCTGGTTCAACCAGGGCGAGGTGTGCTGCGCGGGCTCGCGGCTCTTCGTCGAGGAGTCGATTCACGACGACTTCATCGCGCGCCTGAAGGCGCGCATGCAGACGCTGCGCGTGGGCGATCCGCTCGACAAGAACACCGATGTCGGCGCGATCAACTCGCGCGCGCAGCTCGACACGATCGAGCGCTATCGGAAGGCCGGCGTCGAGGAAGGCGCCGAGCGGTTCGAGACCGCGTGCGAGCTGCCGAAGAAGGGCTTCTGGTGCCGCCCCACCGTGTTCACGGGCGTGCAGCCGTCGCACACCATCGCGCGCGAGGAGATCTTCGGCCCCGTGCTCAGCGTGATGACCTTCCGCACGCCCGAGGAGGCCGTGCAGCGCGCCAACAACACCACCTTCGGCCTGAGCGCGGGCGTGTGGACCGAGAAGGCCGCGCGCGCGCTCGAGATGTCGAACCGCCTGAACGCGGGCGTGGTGTGGCTCAACACCTTCAACCGCTTCGATGCGACCGCGCCGTTCGGCGGGTACCGCGAGTCGGGCTTCGGCCGCGAGGGCGGCCGCCAGGGCCTGTCCGCGTACCTGAAGTTCGGCGGCGCCGCGAAGGGAGTCCGCCGATGACCGCCGCGCGCGTCGAGGTCGCGAAGACGCTGAAGCTCTATGTGAACGGCGCGTTCCCGCGCAGCGAGAGCGGCCGCACCATTCCCGTGAAGGACGCGAAGGGCCGCGTGCACGCGCACGCGTCGCACGCGAGCCGCAAGGACCTGCGCGACGCGGTCGAGGCCGCGAACGCCGCGCAGCCGAAGTGGGCGGCGGCCACCGCGTACAACCGCGGGCAGGTCATCTACCGCTTCGCCGAGATGCTCGAGGCGCGGCGCGCCGAGTTCGCGTCGCTCATCGTGTCGGTCGAGGGCCGCACCAAGGCCGACGCCGCACGCGAGGTCGACCATGCGATCGACCGCGCGGTGTGCTTCGCGGGCTGGAGCGACAAGCTGGCCTCGGTGCTCGGCGGCAAGCAGCCCGTGGCGGGCCCCTACTTCACCTTCACCATGCCCGAGCCGACGGGCACGGTGGCGGTGGTCGTGCCCGACGCACGGCCGATGCTCGCGATGGTGTCGCTGCTCCTGCCGTCGATGTGCGCGGGCAACGCGTCGATCGTGATCGCGCCCATGACGAACGCGCCGCTCGCCATCGCGCTCGGCGAGGCGCTCGCCACCAGCGATGTCCCGGGCGGCATCGTGAACATCCTCACGGGCCTGCGCGGCGAGCTCTGCCCGTGGATCGCGTCGCACCGCGACATCGCGGCGGTGACGGGCGCGTTCCTGCCCGCGGCCGACGCGAAGGCGCTCGAGCTCGGCGCAGGCGAGAACCTGAAGCGCGTCGAGATGCACCACGGCGCGCCCGCGTTCGACGACGACGCCTTCTGGCACTCGCCGCTCGCGATCGCACCGCTCGTCGAACTGAAGACCGTCTGGCACCCGAGCGCGCTGTAGCGCGCGGCGCGGTTCACGCCGCGCATTCATGCACACCTTGGACAAGGAGAAGAGACATGGCGATTCGGCTCGTTCCCGGCACGCTCAAGAAGGTTCCGTCGTTTCGGATCCGGTGGTCGGGTTTCTCGCGCAGGGAGCTGCGCGGCGTCAAGATGAGATCGCATCTCGGCACCGCGCTCCAGGATCTCTCGCACTTCGATTCGATCTACTGCCAGGAATCGATCAGCCACGATGCCCGCGGACTGCGCTGGATCTACTCGCAGGTCGAGTTGCCCGAGCGCGGCGCGCCCGAGGAGGCGTACGACAGGATTCTCGCTCCGAACCACCCCCTGTGCGTCTCGTTCATGCTCCAGTTCGATCCGGGCGGTCGCAGCGAGGTCGAGAAGGCTCTCGAACGCGAGCTTCTCGAAAGCGCCGAGACGATCGCAATGCTGATGATCGGCATCCAGACCGGACGCGACGATGTGCGCGCCTACTACGACAAGGTGCCAGCCATCACGCCCGAGCGCGTGAACAGTCTCAAGTACGAGTGGGAGCCGGTTGACGACGACGAGCGCCAGTTCTACGGCTACGCACGCCTGACGAAGCACCCGGATGGCCCCGCGCTCGTCGCACGCAAGTTCCTCCCGCCCGCCGGCCGCCGCCGCGTGGAGCCGCCGCCGCGCATCGATCCGCTGCGGGTGTTCATCCGCGCGAGCATGGCCGATTCCGCGTACATGACGCTGCTCGGGCTTGGACCGTTCTTCGATCCCGAGCCGAAGCGCGGCGGAGATTGACCGCGCACGGGCGCGAACACCGCGACGCCGCCCGACCGCCTAGGCCGGGCGCACCGAGAGCGCCGGCATCGCGCCCTCGGGCGAGAACACCTCGATCGCGTTCGCGCCTGCGCACGCCATGACGCGCACGCGGCGCACGAGCGAATTGCCGCGGCGCTCGCCGCTGGCGCCGTCGAGCGTCATCGCGCGCGCGCCGTTCACGACGACGACGCCGAGCGCGCCCGCCGCGTGCGCGATCTCAAGCTCGACCTCGCTCGCCTCGGCCTGCGCGAACACGCAGCGGAACCAGGTGGGCATGCCTGTCGCCTTGCGCGTGAGATTGCGCGTGAGATTGCCCGTGAACTTGCCCGTCACCGCCTTCGCCGTGGCCCAGCTCGCGGGCGGCTCGATGCGCGCGAACGCCCACTCGGCCGGAACCTCGGCCACGACATCGAGAAGCTCGACTTCCTTCGCAAGCCGCTTGAGGTCGCCCGCGTCGCCATGAAGGTCGAGCACCAGTTCGTTCGCCACGGGCTCGAGCTTCGCATTCTTCGCCTTCGCGGGCTTCTCGCCCTTCGCCGGCTTCTTCGGCCGCATGGGCGACAGCAGTGCGCCGTCGAGCAGCACCGTGGGCGCCGATCCCGACATCTCGAACGCGGGCACGAGCGCGTCGTTCAGGCGCAGGCGATGACTCGCGCGGCCGCGCAGCGACTCGAACCACCACGACGGAAAGCGCACGAGCACGGCGCGTGTGCGCGGCGCAAAGCTCCAGCGCAGCGTCGACGCATGCGCGCCGCCGTCGCGCGCGTCGTAGCCATGCACGAAGCGGCCGATCCGCGTGGCGTCGTGCTCGGGCATCTCGATGGCCGCGCACTTCACGCCCTTGAGCGGCGCAAGCTCGGCAAGCGGCCCGAACATGCCGACCCGCGCGCCGCAGGTCGGACCCTGCGCGGACAGCCCTGCATCGCGCACCTCGAGCACCTCGGTGACGCGGCCCTTCGCGTCGGTTTCCTGCGCGCGACGAACGCATGCGCGCATCGCGACGGGCTCGACCACGCGGCCCGCCTTCGACGCCTTGCGGTGCCGCACGCGGTAGTACGCGATGCCGGCCTGCACGCCGTACGCGCCAAGCGCCGCGGGCGCAGCCACCGAGGCGAAGCGCGGATGCGTGCCGTCGACAAGCCCCTTCTCGACGATGGCCGAGAGCGCCGAAAGCGCGATCGGCCGTGCAGCACCCCCGCGCGCCGCGGCAGCAGGCTTCGCCTTGCGCGCATCGCCTTCGAACCCGATCGTCGCAAGCAGGCCGCCGCGCGCGTCGACGAACTCGAAGCCGCGCTCGCCGATGCCGACGCCGCGCGCAAGCCCGAACGGCACCACCGCCACGCGCAGCCCGCGCACCCGCGACACCTTGGGCGCCGCGCCGTCGGCTGGCACCGGAAGCGCGACATCGCTGCCGTCGATCTTCACGCGCACCTTCGACCGCGCGCGACCCGCCACGACCAGCAGGTCGCCCGCGAGCGCCACCAGCGAACCCGTGCAGCGCTCGAGCCGCGCGCCCGCGATGCGCAGGTCGCTCGCCAGAAACTCGGCGACGCCGTCCGCATCGAGCTCCGCCTCGAACGCCGAACCATCGGCGCATCGATGCACGGCCTTCGGCGCCGTGCGCGCGCCCTTCGCGGTTCGCTTGCCGGGCGACGCCGCGAACGCCACGGTGATCCGCTCGCCGCGCGCGCCTTGCAGCGCGCCGTCGATCGGTCGCAGCCCCGTCAGGATCTCGCCGAAGGTGCTGTGGAAGACGAGCGCACGACGCATCGCGAAGAGGTCGGCCGCGGGAAGCTCGGCCATTCCCGCGGCGCTCGTGGCGCCAAGGTGTCGCGCCGCGCACACCTCGTGCACCGCATCGGCGCGCTCGGCCACCGCCTGCGCCGCGTTGCGCGCAAGGCGGCCCGCGGCGTCGGCGGCACGGGCGTGGATCAGGAACGGCGGCGCATTCG
>JBJTOV010000227.1:0-2865 GCA_046074745.1 Planctomycetota bacterium
TGGTACCACTCGGGGTAGTCCTGCGCGCGGGTCGGCACGATGGCGGTCTGGGGGGCGGACGGCTTCTGGTTCTGCGGGTTCGACATGGCGTTTCTCGGCCTGCGCGGCGCGCACAGGGACCGAGAAGGTAGCAGAACCGCGTGAATTCACGGTGAATCGCGCATGCCGCGGGCCGCCGCCGCTAGAGTCGCGCCGTGCCCGACGAAATGCCCGAGAAGGATGCGCGCGAAGGCCCCGCGGACGCGGGTTCGTCGCTGCGTGCGGCGCTGCGCGATGCGCTTGCGCGCGCCGACGCCGCGCTCGCCTCGGTCGAGGGCGGTGGCGGCGCGCCCATGGCGCGGCGCGAGGCCGTGCGCACCGCGCGGCGCGCGCTCAAGGAGGTGCGCGCGATCGCGCCGCTCTGCCGCGTGCCTGGCCGCGACGACCTCACCGACGGCGTGCTCGAGTTCGCGGGCAAGGCGAACCAGCTGCTCGGTCCGCTCCGCGACCGCGACGCGCTCGCCCGCTCGATCCAGCGCCTCAGCGAGCGCTTCGCCGACGCCGAGACGCGCCGCGTGGCGCGCACCGTGCTCATGGCCACGCTCGTCTTCTCGGAGAGCGACCGCCGCGACGAGAACGCGTTCGCCGACGCGGCCATCGAGCGCGCGCGCCGCGCGCTGCGCTCGGCGCGCCAGGCGGCCGACGCGAGCGCGCGCGGCCTGGCCGACGGCGCGATCGACGGCGCCGAGGCCGCGTCGGTCGTGTGGCGCCACGCGCAGTCGCTGCACGAGGAGCTCTCGGAAGCGCTCCGCCGCGGCGACCTCGCGCGGCTCCACGAGTGCCGCAAGCTCGCGTCGCTCGTCGCGCTCTCGCTTTCGCCGCTCGGCGAGCTGCCGGGCGGCCCGCTGCGCCGCCTGCGCTCCCGCGCGCGGCGCCTCGCCTCGGCGCTCGGCGACGACCGCGACCTCGCGCTCCTCGATGTCGAGATGCATGCCGCGCGCGCGCGGCTCGCGGGCTCGCCCCTGATCGACGCGATCGACGGCACGCTGCGCCTTGCGCGCGTCGAGAGCGGCGCGCGCATGGAGGATGCCGCGCGCCACCACCTGCGCCTGCGCATCCGCCGCGTGAAGCGCGAGCTCGACCGCCTCTTCGAGTGACGCGGCGGCCCGCCGCACGCGCGTCCATGCGACCCCGCGCTACGCTGCCCCCATGACCACCCGCACCGACCCACGGCCCGTCATCGGCATCGTCGGCGGCATCGGCAGCGGCAAGAGCGAGGTCGCCCGCCTGCTCGCATCGCTCGGCTGCGAGGTGTGCGTGTCCGACGACCTTGCGCGCGCCGTGCTCGACGAGCCCGCGGTGCGCGCGGGCATCGCGCGCGCGGCGGGCGCGCAGATGCTGCGCGCCGACGGCTCGGTCGACCGCGCGGCGCTCGCCCGCGCCATCTTCGCCGACGCAGCGGTGCGCGCCGCCGTCGAGCGCACCATGCATCCGCGCATCGAGGCCCTGCGCCGCGCCCAGTTCGCGGCCGCGCCCGCGTCGCGCCGCGCCTTCGTCATCGACGCGCCGCTCCTCCTCGAGGTCGGCCT
The DNA here is from genome assembly GCA_046074745.1 of Planctomycetota bacterium. GTDB lineage: Bacteria > Planctomycetota > Phycisphaerae > Phycisphaerales > SM1A02 > QWPT01. The sequence continues at coordinate 1,569 of JBJTOV010000227.1, forward strand.
CGACCGCGAGTGCGACGCGGTCGTCTTCGTCGACGCGCCGCACGAACTGCGCCTCGCCCGCGTCGCCCGCACCCGCGGCTGGGACGCCGCCGAGCTCTCCCGCCGCGAATCCGCGCAGATCCCGCTCGACGAGAAGCGCCGCCGCGCCACCCTCGTCGTGCAGAACCACGGCGACACCGCCGCGCTGGCCGCCGAGGTCGCCGCCGCGCTCGACCGGATCACGGGCGAAAGCCACGCCCACGCGCCCGCCCGCCGCGGGCCCGACTTGACCGCGTGATCGCGACCCGTCAATATCCCCGCGTCGCCCCACAGGCGGCGTCGGGAGGTGCGCGAGGCATCGCGCGCCCCGGAAAGCGAACAGCCTTCCGATCGAGCGGTCTCCGCGGCACTGGCCGCGGCCTCGGTCCGAGACCGCAAACCCCCTCCACAAGCCGATGGAAGGCAGATGACGCGCCCGTGCGCGTCGCGAAAGAGGAGCAATCGAGATGAGCCACAAGCAAGGTCGCCGTCGTCGTCGCAAGGGTGGTGGAGGCGAGGGTGGCGGCGGCGGTGGAGGAGGCGGGGGCGGCGGAGGTGGCGGTGGCCACCAGCGCTCCGTCTACATCCCGAGCCCCGTGCTCCAGCCGGGCCAGCTGCCCACCGACGAGCAGCTCGCCGCGGAGCTTGCCGAGATCGAGAAGCAGCTCGAGGGCAAGTACGACATCGCCAAGAAGGACGACATGAACCTGGCCAAGCTGCAGAAGATGCCGCTCGACCAGCTCAACAAGCTCGCCAAGCAGTCGGGCATCGAGGACCTCAACCAGCCGAAGCAGCGGCTGGTGTTCGAGGTGCTCAAGGCCCGCGCCCAGAAGCAGGGCCTGATGATCGCCGAGGGAACCCTCGAGATCATGCCCGAGGGCTACGGCTTCCTGCGCAGCGCCGACTACTCGTACACCCCGAGCCCCGACGACATCTATGTGTCGCCCGCGCAGATCCGCCACTTCGGCCTGCGCCGCGGCCATGTGGTGAAGGGCCTCGTGCGCCCGCCGAAGGACCAGGAGGTCTACTTCGCGCTGCTGCGCGTCGAGAGCGTGAACGGCCGCGATCCGTCGGTGCTCCACGATCTTCCGATCTTCGAGAACCTCACGCCGCTCCACCCGAACAAGCGCATCCACCTCGAGATGGTCGGCTCGGGCAAGGTCGAGACGCGCATCATCGACATGGTCACGCCGCTCGGCTTCGGCCAGCGCGCGCTCATCGTCGCGCCGCCGCGCACGGGCAAGACCGTGATCCTGCAGCAGATCACCAACGCCATCCC
>JBJTOV010000228.1:0-5822 GCA_046074745.1 Planctomycetota bacterium
GCAGCTGATGGTCGTCCAGGATCCGGTGGTCGGGAAGCTGCAGGACCAGCGCGTCCAGCGCAACCTCGCCCACCTCGGCAAGATCGTCCGCGACCTGCAGGAGACCTCGATGAGCCTCCGCATGGTCACGCTGCGCGCGACCTTCCAGAAGATGGCGCGCCTCGTGCGCGATGTCTCCGCGAAGGCCGGCAAGCGCATCGCGCTCGAGGTCGAGGGCGAGGATGTCGAGCTCGACCGCAATGTGGTCGAGGAGATCGGCGACCCGCTCGTCCACATGATCCGCAACGCCTGCGACCACGGCATCGAGCCCGCCGACGAGCGCCGCAAGGCGGGCAAGACCGACACGGGCACGCTGCGCCTGCGCGCGTTCCACTCGGGCGGCTCGATCGTCATCGAGGTCGAGGACGACGGCCGCGGCCTCTCGCGCGAGCGCATCATCCGCAAGTGCCTCGAGAAGGGCCTGATCGATCCGTCGCGCAACACCGACGAGATCCCCGACACCGAGGTGTTCAACTACATCTTCCTGCCCGGCTTCTCGACCGCCGAGAAGGTCACCGACATCTCGGGCCGCGGCGTCGGCATGGATGTGGTGCGCCGCAACATCGAGGCGCTGCGCGGCTCGGTCGAGATCCACTCGACCCCCGGCAAGGGCTCGGTGTTCTCGATGCGCCTGCCGCTCACCATGGCCATCATCGACGGCATGGTGGTGCGCGTGGGCAGCCAGCGCTACATCGTGCCCACCCTCAACATCGAGCGGTCGTTCCGCCCGCAGGCGAAGGACCTCACCACCGTGCTCGGCAAGGGCGAGGTGGCCAAGGTGCGCGACGCGCTGCTGCCGATCTACCGCCTGCGCCGCGTGTTCGACCTGAAGGAAGGCTGCGAGCGGTTCGCCGACGGGCTGCTGCTCGTCCTCGAGAACGGCAAGCGGCGCGCCTGCATCTTCGTCGACGAGATCCTGGGCCAGCAGCAGGTCGTCATCAAGTCGCTCGGCGAGAGCCAGCCGCAGATCCGCGGCGTCTCGGGCGGCGCCATCCTCGGCGACGGTCGCGTCGCGCTCATCGTCGATGTCGGCGGCCTGCTCGAGGCCGCCGCGAACTCGAACTGAACCCCGAACACACCGCCCCGAAGGGCGCGAAGGAGCAAGCCATGGCCATGATCGACCGTACCAGCGACGGAAGCACCCGCGAGGCGCGCGGCGCGAACGAGAACAAGTTCCTTTCGTTCTGCCTCGGCGACGAGCAGTTCGGCGTCGAGATCCTGCGCGTGCGCGAGATCATCGGGCTGATCGCCATCACGCCGCTGCCGCAGACCCCGTCCTATGTGAAGGGCGTGATGAACCTGCGCGGCCGCATCATCCCCGTCATCGACCTGCGCCTGCGCTTCGGCCTCTCCGCGGCCGACGCGACCAAGGAGACCTGCGTCATCGTGCTCGAGGCCGGCGACGCCGACGGTCCGCAGACCGTGATGGGCGCGGTGGTCGACAGCGTGCGCGAGGTGCAGGACATCCCGCCGTCGGCGGTCGAGCCCGCGCCCGAGTTCGGCTGCGAGATCCCGCTCCGCTACATCCAGGGCATGGGCAAGGTGAAGGACAAGGTCGTCGTCCTCCTCGACATCGGCGAGGTGATCGGCACGCGCGAGCGCGCCCAGATCGCGGGCGCCCTGAAGGACGCGTCCGAGCGCCGCGCCGCCTGAATCCGACCGGAGGCACCCCGATGAGCGAGCTCACCGACAACACCTTCAAGCGCATCGCCGAGATCGCGCACGCCCGCTGGGGCCTGTCGCTCAGCGACAAGAAGATCCCGCTGGTCGCGAACCGCCTCACCTCCCACCTGCGCAAGCAGGGCGGCGGCACGATCGACGACTTCATGAAGCGCATGGAGCGCAGCCCCTCCGAGGAGGACATGCTGCTCTTCTTCGACCTCCTGTCGACGAATGTCACCAGCTTCTTCCGCGACCCGGCCCACTTCGCGTTCCTCGAGCGCGAGCTGTACACGCCGCTCGTCCGGGGCACGCTCGCCGTGCCCGGGCGGCGCCTGCGCCTCTGGTCGGCCGCATGCTCGACGGGCGCCGAGCCCTACTCGCTCGCCATGCAGGTGCTCGAGCTCCTGCCCGCCGAGCAGCGCTTCGATGTGAAGATCATGGCGACCGACCTCTCGAACAAGGCGCTCGCCGCCTGTCGCGAGGCGACCTACACCGAGACGCAGCTCACGGGCCTCTCGCCCGAGCGGCGCACGCGGTTCCTGACCAAGGTCGCCACGCCCGAGGGAACGAAGTGGCGCGTGAAGGACGAGGTCCGCAAGCTCGTCGAGGTGCGACGCCAGAACCTCATGGAGCCGTTCAACACGCTCGGCACCTTCGATGTGGTGTTCCTGCGCAATGTGATGATCTACTTCGACCGCGACACCCGCGAGGCGCTCGTCCGCCGCATGGGTTCGGTCGTGCGTCCGGGCGGCTACCTGGCGGTCGGAAGCGCCGAGACCCTGAGCGGCCTCGATGTCCCGTTCCGACCCGCCGCCGCAAGCATCTATGTCCGATGAGCGCGTGAGCGCAGGCCCCGATCGAGGCGTCCGATGTCGAGGATTCCAGCAACACCGCTCCGACCAAACCAGCCCGCGAAGGGCCCGGCGTCCGCGCCGCCGCCGTCCCCCATGGCGCGCGTCGCCGAGGCCGACCGCATCGTGGTCGGCGTGGCCGACCTCGCCGTGTCGAAGGACCCGACGAAGTCGATCATCACCTACGCGCTCGGATCGTGCATCGGCGTCACCCTGTACGACCCGGTCGCCAAGGTCGGCGGCATGCTCCACTTCATGCTTCCCGAAAGCTCGGTGAGCCAGGAGAAGGCCGCCGCCAACCCCGCGATGTTCGGCGACCTCGGCATCCCGCTCCTCTTCGAGAAGACGGTCGCCGCGGGCGCGAAGCGCGAGCGCCTCATCGTGTGCGCGGCGGGCGGCGCGGAGGTTCTGGCCGACGACGGTCACTTCCGCATCGGCAACCGGAACCGCACCATCCTGCGCAAGATCTTCTGGAAGCTCAACCTGCTCCTCGCCGCCGACGACACGGGCGCACAGCACAGCCGCACGATGACGCTGCGGCTTGCCGACGGCTCGATCTCGATCCGCGCGCAGGGAAAGGAGACACCGCTGTGGCCGCACTGACCGACGCCATCGCCGCGCTCGAGCGGCTTCCCGCCATGCCGGCCACCAGCCTGCAGCTCATCGCCATGCTCGCGGGCGGCGGACGCGACGCAGACCTCGGCGAGGTCGAGCGCATCGTGCGCCGCGACGAGGCCGTGGCCGCCGCGGTGCTCCGTCGCGCGAACTCGGCCGCCTTCAGCCTGCCCGGCCGCATCTACGGCCTCGGCGAGGCGGTGCGCCGCCTCGGCGCGCGCAACCTCTGCCGCATCGCGTTCGAGGCGCAGGCCTCGGGCTACCTCGCGGGCGGCGGCTCGGCCTACGGGCTGCACCGCGGCGCGCTGTCGCAGGCGGCGCTCGGCGGCGCGATCGCGGCCGACACGCTTGCGCGCCGTCACGGCGCCGACGCGGAGCTCTGCTTCGTCGCGGCGCTCCTCCGCGACATCGGCAAGCTCGCCATCGACGCGGTCGCCGGCGAGTCGGCGCTCGACGCGCTCTCCGCGAAGGGCGAGGCCGAGGGCCGCGACTTCCTCGCGCTCGAGCGCGAGGCCTTCGGCGCCGACCACGCCGAGCTCGGCGCCATGCTGTGCGCGCGCTGGGGCCTTCCCGCCGCGATCGTGCGCGCGGTCGCCGGCAACCACCGCCCGCCGGCCGACCACGCCGATCCGATCACCGATGTCGTGCACGCCGCCGACTGCGTGGCCCGCTGGGCCGGCCTCGGCGTCGGCAACGACGGACTGATGTACGCCTTCGACGCCGGCACGCGCGACCGGCTCCACACCTCGCGCGACGAGCTCGAGGCCCTGGTGGCCGATGTGCTCGCGGCGGTCGCTCCCGCCGACCACCGCCGCACCATTCCGCTTGGGAGAACAGCATGAACTGCCATGTGCTCATCGTCGACGACTCGCCGATCCTCCGCGCCGCCATCAAGAAGGTGGTCAAGCTCGCGGGCGTGCCCGAGGACCGCATCTTCGAGGCGGGCAACGGCCTCGAGGCCCTCGAGGTGCTCGAGACGGTCTGGATCGACCTCGTCCTGCTCGACCTCAACATGCCCGTGATGGACGGCGAGCAGTTCGCCACGGAGCTCCGCAAGCGCCCCGACCTCGCCGATGTGGCCGTGGTCGTGGTGTCGACCGAAGCCAACCGCGAGCGCCTCGACCGCATGAAGTCGCTCGGCGTCGAGCACACGCTGCGCAAGCCGTTCGAGCCCGAGGACCTCTGCCGCCTGATCGCCGATGTGCTCGGCGTGAAGCCCGCCTGACCGCACCACGCAGGAACACCGCGATGAACACCGAAGGAACCACCGGAACCACCCCGCTCGACGGCGACATGCTCTCGCGTCTCGCGATCGACGCCCTCGAGCGCACCGCGTTCGTGCTCGCCGACCCGTGCGACGACCCCGAGGCGCTGCCCTCGGCCGATGTCTTCGCGCAGATCGAGTTCCACGGCCCCGAGCACGGCGGCGTCGACCTGTTCGCGAGCCGCGGCTTCACCCGCAACCTCGCCTCGAGCATCCTCGGCTGCGACGCGGCCGAGGTCACCGACGCGCAGGGCGACGAGGCGCTGCGCGAGCTCGCCAACATCCTCGGCGGCTCGGTGATCTACCGCCTCGGCGGCGAGCAGTGCGCGTTCTCGCTCGGGCTGCCGCGCCTCGGCACCAGCGGCGAGGCGGGCGGCCCGTCATGCGTGCTCGACGCCGAGGGCGAACGCCTCGAGATCCGCTGCCACCACCGCCGCGCCGCCTGAACCCGCCGTCCGAACCCAAGCCCCAGGCCATCGATGACCGACCTGAAGCCATCCACCGCGCAGCGCAAGGCGCGCGTGATCATCGTCGACGACAGCGCGATCGTGCGCCAGGTGCTGCACACCCAGCTCTCGCGCCAGCCGGGCATCGAGGTCGTGGCCGCGGTCGCCGATCCGTTGGCCGCGCGCGAGAAGATCCTCGAGCTCAAGCCCGACTGCCTCGTGCTCGACATCGAGATGCCGCGCATGGACGGCCTCACCTTCCTGCGCAAGCTGATGAAGTTCCACCCGATGCCCGCGATCGTGTGCAGCTCGATCACGCCGAAGGGCTGCGCGCTCGCGCTCGAGTGCCTCGAGGCGGGCGCGTTCGAGGTCGTGTGCAAGCCCGGCGGAAACTTCTCGGTGGGCGATGTGGCGCTGCGGCTCGCGGAACTGATCCGCGCGGCCGCGGGCTCGCACGGCCACGCGCCGCGCGCGGCCACGCCGCCCGGCCTCGCCTCGCCCGCCACCCCCGCCACCGCCAAGCCCACGCCGCTTCCCGGCGCGCGCACGGGCCCCACCGACCGCATCGTCGCGATCGGCACCTCTACCGGCGGCACCGAGGCCCTGCGCATCGTGCTCGCGGCGCTCCCCGTCGAGGTTCCGCCGATCGTGATGGTGCAGCACATGCCCGAGGGCTTCACCAAGGCCTTCGCCGACCGCCTGAACGGCCTGTGCAAGATCACCGTGAAGGAAGCCGAGGACGGCGACCTCTGTCTCCCCGGCCGCGCGCTCCTCGCGCCAGGCAACCGCCACATGCGCCTCGTGCGCGAAGCGGGCCCCTCGGGCTCCCGCTGGGCGGTGCGCGTCGCCGACGGCCCGCGCGTCCTCCGTCACAAGCCTTCGGTCGAAGTGCTCTTCGAAAGCTGCGCGCAGTACGCGGGCCGCGCCGCGATGGGCGTCATCATG